>PXAV01000126.1 GCA_003565715.1 Methanosarcinaceae archaeon | reverse complement strand
GAAAGGGACCCTGACCTGAAAGTGGACGTGGAGCAGCGTATCATGTCAGTGTACCTGGACTGGAAATACTATGAAGATCGAATGAATCAACATCTTCTCAAAAGGTTAATGGAAAAGGGACTGACCTGAATGGATGGTAACGACAAAATACTCCGGAAACTTAACTTCATGCAAAAATGCGTGAGTTATCTGAAGTCGGTGGATGCGGACAGCTTTGAACTGGAAAAAAATTACCAGCTGCGCAGTGCTGTCGAACGTAATTTCCAGCTTGCCATTGAAAGTGCAATAGACATCGGTGAGATGATAATCTCCAGGGAAGGGTTCGAAAGGCCCGAAATATATCGGAGTGTGTTCCTTATATTAGGCAATCACGGGATAATTCCCCCGGAGTTTGCTGAAGGCTTCGCTCAGGCAGCAGGTTTGAGGAATGTACTGGTCCATATCTATGAAGAAGTGGATATCGATATCCTGCATATGTTCCTGACAGAAAGGTTAGAGGACTTTGATGAGTTTGCCAGGCATATTGCCAGGTATCTAAGCAGGGAATAATGAATCGCTCTTTTTGCGCAACCAAGTTACACGCCCCCAAATATCGACGCTTGAAGGCTAATCCATTCTAATTTTATTGTCAATTCACAATTAACGATTTCAGTAATGATAAGTCCGCAATATTGCATACGCTGACCGGCTGGCAGGTGACCACATTCTATATAGCATTCTGTGGTCACCTCCGGTTCTTTTAAAGCACGTAAATGCTCACTTTCTCCTTATGGTGACTATACCCAGGTAACCATCGACTGTCAGCTCATCACCATTCCTTATTATCCCGGTGGCATCGGGTATGCCGGTAACACAGGGAATCCCGTATTCCCGTGCAATGATGGCCCCGTGTATCAGCATACCACCCCTGCGCTCCACTATACCGCTCACAAGGGGGACTACAAAAGTCATATTAGGGTCAATGGCATCACATACCAGGATCTCCCCGGACCTCACTTTAAACAGGTCCTGTTTATCCACAATTACCCTGGCAATACCTGTAACAAGACCTCGCCCTGCAGGCTGTCCCTGTATCTGCCTCACATGCTCCTTAATATCTAAAGCTTTATCCTCTTCCCTTTTCAGGGATCCTTTCACAGGAAGGTATTCATCATCGTTCAGTGCCTTGAGGATCTCATTCTCACTATAATCATTTGTATTTGCATTTATATTTGTATCAAAGCCCTGCACCCGTATTGCAATCCTGTCCCTTGCCTCATTGAGGGATACAATATACTGATGCTCTATTCTCCCAAGATGTATGTTGTCATCATCACGCAGGCGGTAACTTGTGCGTCCCATATCAAGCAGTTCTCTGGCAAAGGCCTGCTCACTATCTGAAAAGGCTGAGATGAAGCGGTTTTCCATCTCTCCTTTATCCCCTTCTTTATCCCTCTCTTCATATTTTTCTTCCCTGCCCCTTTTCACAGCTTCCTTTCTGTCAGGACCAGATGCAAGTTCCACTATATGTCCTACCAGCTCTTCCCTGCTCTTAAAAATACCAGCATGCATGTAGTTCTGTGCAAAATCCTCAATTCTTTCCAGAAAAGCTCCTTCTGCCTTGTCATTCTTCACCCTGTCCATCAGAGCAGTATCCTGTCTGAGCATGTCCGCCAGCCTTTTTAGCTCCTCGTTCCTTTTCATGCTAAGCAGCCCGGAACCTGAAAGGAGTTCCATGAACTCGTATGGGTCTGAAGGTCTTATCACATCGTTGTAGACCTGTGCGAACAATCTCATCCCATGGGCAAAAGGGATGAACTCATCAGTATATCTCTGCTTCCAGCTCTCATACAATTCCTTTCTTCTCAATATCTCTCTGCCAAGCTCACTGTCATCCATGCCCTGAAGATCCACTGTTTGCAGGGCCAGGTAGTCACTGATCATTTCCGGGATCAATTCATGCTCAACCCTTCTGCGAAGCTTTTGCAGGTCATCCACTGTCCTTCTGAGGGACAGGTACCATACCTTCTCCTCATCTTTGCCGGTAGTTATGGGCCTTGACTGGAGCACATATATATTCCCATCCTTTATGGTCCACTCAATATCCTGAGGCCCTTCAAAACATCTCTCAAGTATCATGGCTATCTGATAAAGTCTGTGAACCTCTCTCTCATCAAGAGGGACCATCTGTGCCAATTCATCTGGCATACTCTCAAGTACAGTACCCTTCTCCACAAGATGCACTATCTTCTCACGCCCCGAAGGTTCCTGGTAATCGATAATAGCGCCATCTTTCCTGTCAATTGTCCACCTGTCAGGTTCCAGGTCCCCATCAACAAGACCCTTGTTCAGTCCGTGTACAGCTTCAATGATCATCTGCTCATTATCATTTGGACTGCGGCTGAATATTATCCCGGATGCCTGACCTTCCATAAGCTCCTGTATGATAACTGCCATCCCGCTTTTTCCCACATCAAGGCCCAGCTCCTCCCTGTATAATAAGGCCGCATCGGACCACAGGGATGCCCATACAAGTCTCACATGCTCTATTATGGGACCAGCCCCTCTGACATTGACATATGACTCATGCAGGCCGGCAAAGGACGTGTTGCCCGAGTCCTCACCGGGGGCAGAGGACCTGACCACTACAGGCTTTTCACAGAATAGCTCCCTTATACCTGAAAGCAGTTCTTTTTCAAGCTCCCCGGGAATTGCTGTGTTAAGGAACATATTACGTATTCTAAGGGATGTATCCCACATCTCTTCCCAGCGCATGTCTGCCATATCCTTGCGGGAAAGCTCCATTATTATACTATCCCTTATGTGGGTGGAATCAAGATATCTCTCATAAGCTGCTGTACTGATGCATGTGAATGGAGGGACCTGCAGATCCTCATTCATTACCTTGTGAAGTGAAAGGGCCTTTGATCCAATAAGTTCCAGGCACCCTGTCTCTATTTCCTCCATATCTATGACATATCTCTTCATGTCATATCCAGCTCCACGACATTCTGGAAACTGCTCGCTATGATGTATCTGTCCACATCTAACCTTATAAGAGCCGATGATGGGGATTCCAGGAAATCCTTAAGGTATGGGTGCTTTTCAATATAGAGCTTTTTAAGCTCAGCTGTCTTTTCAGCAACCACAACTCTCCCATTGGCATTCACAGCCATAGCATCCTTAAAATCATTGGACGTGTTCGTCCTGTTATCTATCATCATGGATGCTTTGCCAGAGCCTGTAAGATATGAATACTTCCTGGTGGCAACAGGAGTTACAAAATATATGGATGCAAGATCCTCGCTTGCTGCAAAACCCACCAGGTTTGTATATGTTCCATCACCATGGCATGTTGCAAGGACTGCAAGTTTCTGCTTTTTCATAAGAGGGATCAGACTTTCTTTTAAACGCTGACTTTTCAACATATAAAGACCACCTTCAAGAACTTTATTTTACTTTTGCGGACATCTCACTTCTCCAGTCTCTTCACTAAGAGGGGGTAGATTTCTGTCCAATGGGTAAAACCAGTATCATCTCATTTACAGGATTTAAGGCAGATTGACATAAATACGTATCCTATTAAGCACATTACAACGTAATATTACCTCAGGTCTGTTTTTTATTCGAACACGGTTCAAAAAAGAGACAGTCATAATCTTATCATCAGGAGATTAAAAAAGTCTCATTTAAATTGTGGACATGTAATTCCAGATCAATAAAATTCCAGTTAAAACAACATTATATTACTGGAATTTGCAGGGTACATTGCAGAAAATGTGAAAAGGACTTTAGGTCCTGCTGCAATGTACAGATATCATTCTTCCTCTTTAAGAATGCCTATTCATTCAGATCTCTTTTACCCACAACAGTTCTCCCTGTTCCACGGCTTCCTGTATATCATAGGCTATTGTCGAGTCCATCCTCACCTTGATATCTCCGTGCCTGCCCACAGTTGCCGAGAACATGAACTCATCGGAGGCGTATACCTCCACTTCCTGTCCTGCAGCCTCTGGGATATTGAGTATTACATGCTTCTTTGTGCGCTCTACAATAGGATGATGTTCTTTGTTCTTGCGTATTCTCTTCTCCTCTGAGGACTCGAACTTGCGTACATCTATATGGATGCCAAGCGCCTTCTCTATATCATCTATTGTCTTACCACCTTTTCCAATTACCCGGGGAAGGTCCTTGTCCCTGACGTGCACAAGGGCCCGGTGGTCTGAGACCATCTCCACTTCCACCGGACCACTGGTATAGTTACCGATAAAGTCCTTTACCTCTCCCTCTGCAAGTTTCCAGGAAGGGCTTCTGTGCTGTCCCTCTTCCAGAGGCATGACAACGACCTGTTCTCCATATGTGTATATTTCATATTCGTTCTTGCCGGTTTCAAGGTCTGAGACAAGTATAACAGGCCTTGCAAGGTCTGCTTCCATCATTCCGGCAGGGACCTTGACTGTGAATTCAAGCACCTGCACCTTGGATATCTCTCCCTTGTCTATGAATATCACAGTGTCTACGACCTGAGGTATAACTCCAAGCTCCACCCTGCCTATAAGTCTCTGTATCGCATCAACTGCACGGTTGGCGTGTACCACACCGATCATTCCCACACCAGCAAGCCTCATGTCTGCGAAGGTCTCAAAATCCTTTGTCTTGCGCACCTCATCATATATGGTATAGTCAGGACGCACAAGCAACAGTACATCTGCGGTATTCTCAAGACTGCCCTCAAGAGGTGCGTACTGGGTGATATCAGGTGGTACCTGCAGGTCCCGTGGTGATTCCATGGTCTTGACAACAAATCCTTTGTTATTGAGATAAATAGCAACACCAGCAGCAAAAGTTGATTTTCCGGCGCCCGGTGGACCTGCTATAAGTATTCCCCTCTGGGTGCGTATCCTCTCCTTCAGCACATCGCTTAGGCGGTATTTTTCCAGGGATACAGAAGCTATCGGACGCACAATGGTGATCTCCATATCGTCTGAGAAAGGTGGACTGGAAATAGCAATCCTCATGTTCCTTATCTGAAGTACAGTGGCACCACTGAATGACATCTCTGTGAAGGACCCGGGATCGGAACGTGCCCTGTCAAGTAATTCCCGGGACAAGGCCTTAAGCTCCTGGAATGTACAAGGTTCATCCCTTATCCTTACGTACTGCACATTAACGATGGATCCTTTTTTTGCCATGGGGCTGACATTGTTCTTCAGGTGCACCGACATTGTGTCCGTTGTGAAGAAATCATCTACCATCAATGGTCCGAATTCCTCTATTGGAGGCTTTACAAAATCAACATCTAATCCCTTTGCCTTACCTACAAGTGACTGGACCCTGTCGCCTGTGACAAACCTGGCTTTCAGTTCAACAGCAGTTTCTCTTATGAGTGCATCTATTTCCCCGCCTTTGGCAAGCTTGACCTGATCCAGGTTTGGTCTAAGACCTGTAAAGAATATTCGAATGTGGCCCTTTTTTGCGTGTCTCTGGAGGTCCTGTATCTCTTCAAGTCCCTTGTATCCAATTTCCAGTCCTCTGTTGGCCTGGGCTTCAAGTTCTGCCATAACCGCCTCTGGAACATGGACATCAACATCTCTCAGTGCACCTTCACGTATCCTTGCAGAAATGATACCATCGATAACTGCACTGGTATCAGGGACTATCCTTTGTCTGTTCTCTACACTTTCATTCATGGTCATTGATAGGGTTGCGGACTATATAATTAGCTCGGCATTCCTTTTCTAAGGTTGGATCTAGTGGACCACCTGTCCGAAAAGAGGGTCATGCCCTTTATATAAAGCAGGTGTTATGTTGTAAAACAAAGCATGTTCAATATCATAAAAGATAAGAGTAATTAATTAGGCAATGCTTTTCTTAATATACATCTTCAGGATCAAAAACCTTTTCTCCTGATACTTCTCCGTCAATATTCCTGTAGAAGCATGAGCGGAAACCTGTATGGCATGCTCCTCCTTCCTGTTCTACCCTTAATAGTACAGCATCCTGATCACAGTCTACTCTGATCTCCCGGACCTTCTGTGTATGCCCCGAGCTCTCTCCTTTTTTCCAGAGGCTTTGTCTGCTACGACTCCAGTAGTGTGCAAAACCCGTCTCAATGGTCTTTTCAAGTGCATGTTTGTTCATAAATGCACACATAAGCACTTCATTTGTCCCAACCTCCTGGACAATAGCTGTTATCAATCCATTATCGTACTTTAGATCATCAGGTTTTATCATATGTATCACTAATTGCTATATAGTATAAAAGACTATTATTGTTCATAATTAATATAATTGCATGCTGAATAAATATTCAGGGTACTTTTACAGGGGAATAATATGGATTACAGTTTCGATGGTACAGGGGGATACAGGATCCCCACAGGAATAGCAGGACTGGATGTGCAGCTTGGTGGCGGTGTTCCTCAGGGCACAACTATTCTTATCCTTGCAGAGCCCGGGGCAAATTCAGATATGTTTGCTCAGCAATTCGTCTATGGAGGCCTTCTGAATGGTGAGAACGTATTTTATTTTACCTCAGAACATCCTGCAAACGAGATAGTTCATGAGATGGATGAAATGAGATGGGATGTTGAAAAATACCTTGAGGAAGGAGTTCTGGAATTTGTAGATGCCTATGGCCCGCGCTTTTACAATGTTCTGCCAAAAGAGTTCACAAGTAATATATCTGCCAAGGATTTCCTCAAGAAGGGCACGGATTCAATGAACCTTCTAAAAGCTACTGTAACTCAGAAAAGGGATGTGAGGTACAGGGGTGTTATAGACTCAATCTCCTATTTTTTACGTTGTTACAGTCTTAACAATGTGGTCGATGCCATTGAACTTGTGTCCTCTATTGGAAAGGCTACAGGAGCCATACATCTGATACTTATGACAAGCGGCATGCACGATCCGGTAACAGAGAATACATTGCGTCATATATGCGATGGTGTCATAGAGTTCAGGATAAGAGAGCGTGGCAGCGAGATAGAGCGCAACATAATGATAAGGAAGATGCGTGGAATGATAGTTCCCAACAGGACCATCTCTTATATGGTCACACATAAGGGAATAGAACTTGAAACAACTACCCGTGTATTATAATAATATTCAACACTTTAAGCTCATGGACAGAATATCGCATCTGTTCCATATGTTTATATCTTTTATTCACAAAAAGCTATTTTGTTTAATCCACAAAAAGGATAATGATGATAATGAAACAGGAATTAGTGCGAATTTTAAGGGATATATTTACTTCATCAGGTTACGATGTTGCCGAATCTTTCAGTTATGACCTTGTTGCTGAGAAGAATGGTCAAAAGACATTGATCAAACTCTCATACGATCCAACTATGGATGAGGTAATGGACTTTGCAGACCAGGCTGCAGAAGGAGAGGGGCTCTATGTTATAGCCGGCAATGCAGACGATGACCTTATCTCTCAGGCGCAGTCATATGGTGTCAGAATATGGAGCCGTGATGATATAGCTTTGAAAATAGGCCGGGCGGTTCTTGCGGATATAGAGGGTACAACTGAAGAGCTAGACCTTCTGGGGCAAGGTATGAAAAGAACACAGCCCAGAAAAGCTGTCAGCAGTGTGGATGATTTTGCAAAAGAGGCCATCAAAGCTATCTTTGGCACAGGGTCTTCTCCACATGTTGAAAAGGCTGCCCTTGATGGCTCATCTGTATCGAACAGATTCAAAGGAACAGTAAGGCCAGCTGAACAGGCCCAGCCGGTGCAGGTACAATACTATCGTCCCCGTGAAGAAGCTTCAGGAGTGCCACATGATGTTCAGGAAGAACATTCATCCATTGCTGCTGAAGATTACTGGGTTGAAAGACCAGAAGAGACAGTATCTTCCAGAGAACCAGATGATGAGCCTTTTGTGATAGATCTGCACACCTTGCCTGTGAATGTCACAAGTGATCGAGCAATATCTATATCTGCTTCTAACATCAGGGGGTGCAACACCACAGTTCTGAAATTCGTGCCTTTTTGGAAATATTCCTATTCACTGGATGTGGAACATCGCTACAGGTCCAAGATCGTAGATATATCCGGTGATGGCAGCGGTTGTCTCAATGCACTTAACGGTAACATAGAGAATATACATATGGGTGATGTACGCGACAGTGTGAGTATACCAAATGTTGAATATGATGTAAAGCACCCACTGACGCCGAAAGAAGATGCTCGCAAGCAGATTCTCAATATGATAATAGAAGAATACACAAAAGACCTTCGCTTTGATGATGTCAAGGGCGAGACGATAATATCTGAACATAAAAGATTTAAGCCTGCAGTTTCTGATATTGATCTAAGTATAGAACTTGTCCATGTACCGGTTTGGGAAGTAAAGGGTAATAAGAACTCAGTTGAGATAAACGCTTATAGTGCAGAGGTACTGAGCAACCCTGTGGACAATGATGTGGAATTTGTATAATATGTTCCTCTTCCACTGGGATGAATGTTCGCGTCAATACGAATTACTTATATATCAAAAACACATATAAGGGATTACCCGGTAGTCACCTTGTAGTAATATTAAAAGAATAATGAGGAATAAATAATGGTAGAAGTAACTGATAAGGCAGCAGCTGAGTTGAAATCACTGCTTGAGGAACAGGACAAACAGGAAAGCGCTCTTAGGATTTTCATTGCAGGCATGAGCTGCTGTGGTGTGCAGTATGGAATGTCACTTGAAAATGATATAAGTGAAGATAATGATGTTGTCGTGGAGGACAACGGCCTTAAGATAGTAATGAACAAGGATGATGTAGATGGGCTTTCAAATGCAAAGATAGATTATGTGGATGGACCATCCGGAAAAGGATTCATAATCGAAAACACTTCATCTTCAGCTGTATGTGGTTCATCATGTGGTGGAGGATGTTCCTAAACTCAATGATGTACACTTGAAATTAATTAAGATGATTTAGATTTCATTCATACAAAGGTGATTACATGTTTCCGGGATTAGGTGGCAGGGGTATGAACCCTGCAAAGGTCAAACAGATGATGAAACAGATGGGTATCAATGTCACTGAGGTCGAGGATGTAGAGCAGGTCATTATAAGGACCTCGTCCAAGGATATTGTTTTTAATGACGCCAATGTTTCCATAATGAATGCTCAGGGAGTAGACACTTATCAGGTAGTAGGCACTCCGGAGGAAGTAGCAAGGGAAATACAGGTACCAGATGATGATGTAAGGCTTGTTGCAGAACAGACCGGAGTTTCTGAGGACCAGGCAAGGGAAGCACTGAAAAACGCAAATGGTGATCTTGCAGAGGCTATTTTGGCACTTTCCTCTTAATAAATCTGATTTTTATTTTACTTTTATATTTAAAGTAAAATACTTTTTTCTTTTTTCATTTGTCTATTTCCTATCTCCACCAAATTGCTTAAAGATGCTCTTTTTTGCATGCACTTTGTCATATACGTGCAGAACTTACAAATTCCTTTAATTTAGACCAGTATAGTCTTATACTAATCTCACGATTGTGAATAATAATTGGAATTCTTACTCTTAACAGTTGAATGTGATTTTATGATAGACCTTTTCGATCTTTATCTTTCAGAGGATTGCCCCTATGGCGATCTGACAACAGATATGCTGAGAATAGAAGGTATTGGGAAAATTAGTATCATATCAAGGGAACACGGTGTTGCAGCCTGTATGGACGACCTGGGAGGATTCTACAAGAAGAATGGTCTTGAGGTTGTGTGCCTGCTGCAAAATGGTGCTAAATTCAATCCCGATGATGTGATCTTTGAGGCTCAGGGTGATCTTGTCACCATCTTCCGTCTCTGGCGTATATCGCAGACCTTTCTCTCAATTGTGTGCTCCATTGCTAAAAGTACCAGATATGCTTTGGAACTTGCAAGGGAATCAAATCCTGATATAACTATAGCCACAAGCCGCAAGACACACCCTGGTTCTCGCAAGTATGAACTTAAAGCCGTGAAGGCGGGAGGCGGCGACCATCATAGAAATTCGCTTAGCGACTCTATCCTTGTAACTCAGAACCACTTGGATGTTATGGACAAAGATGTGGTTATGAATTCAATGAAAAAGATAGAGATAGAACCCCGCAACAAGGAAGAAGCATATCATTTTGCAACAATTGCAGACATGCTTTTGTTGGATCACTATTTACCAGGGGAGCTTGAATGGTTTGTACCTGAGTTGCGTGCACTGAATCCCTACCTTAAGATTGCTGTCGGTGGGATTGATCTTAGTATGATATCTGAATATGCAAGACATGTTGACATAATAGTGACCACTGCACCATATTATTCCAGGCCGCTTGATCTGACTTCTGACATAAAGCGTTTGTGAATATATCAACTAAGAAGAAAAGCTTAAGTATAATAATCACACTGGTTGTGTATGTATTATGCATTACCGGTGCATAGGAGGCTGTGTATATGTCATTGTGATGTGACATGTACATCTCTGTTGTATGTCTGCAGATAGCCTCGACAGATTAAAATAATAAATTGAGTAACCATAATAGAGGTGTTTATATTGAGCAAACCGGAACTTTTAGATTTCAGCGCTACGTGGTGTGGACCTTGTAAAATGCAGAAACCACATCTTGAGAAAGTCCAGGCAGAACTTGGTGAGAAGGTAGAGGTAAAGGAAATAGACGTTGACCAGAATCAGAGTCTTGCATCTCAGTATGGGATCCAGGCAGTACCCACACTTATCATAGTGAAGGATGGGGAGGCTGTAAAACGTTTCACTGGCCTTACAACTTCCAACATTCTCATAGAAGAGCTAAATAAGGTGCTCTAAGCACCTGTTTTTTTGTTCTTATACCCACATAGTTAACATTGAAAAGTACTGATCCATTTTTATTTTGGTAATATTAATGTAGGATCTTTTCAAAACGCGTAAATACTTTAAGTTCAATTCTGTTTCGAGGGTCAGGAAAATTGAAGGAACTTATCGATCTTGGTGTAATGGTTTTCAGGGAGAAGAACTCCAGAGGCTCGTTCAAACCTCACCTTTCTGTAAAGTTTAGATCATCTGAAGGAAAGCTTGTAACATTTTCCATAGACACTACCAGGACTCCTTCTAAATACCAGCAGCCTGATGCCTATCTCATTACTCATGCTCATTCTGATCATAATGGCAGATCTGCTATGTTATCGGAATTATCAGTATGCTCCGACAAGACCGCACTTGCACTGGAGATACGTCATCAGCGCAAGTATAAAGGCAGGACATTCAAGGTTGGTGACTCAATCGAGCTTAGCGGTGTAAATGTAAGGACATTTCCAAATTTCCACACAGTAGGGTCTACATCTTTTATGTGGGAAAATGAGAACGGCACAAGGATACTTGTTACAGGTGATGTAAAGGATGCCTCCATGCTTCCAGGATGTGATGTTTTGATAACCGAGGCAAATTATGGGGATCCTGGGGATGCAACGTGCTATTTTGATGATGACATTATGGGTTTTCAGAGCGCTTTAAATGAAAAACAATCCATTGCCTTTGGAGCGTATGCATTTGGTAAGGCTCAGAGGGCCGTGGAAATGATGCGGCAATTTGGTTATGATGGAAATATTGCAATGGATGAACAATCACTATCACTTACAAAGACCCTCCTTGAAAATGCAGGACAACTTTCGTGTATCGGGGAGGATTGTATAGGGAATATCAGTGTAGTTCCGCCTTGGGACCTTGACCGACTTCCATCAGGTGTTTCCAAGTTTGTCATGACAGGGCGTAATGACTATCGTTATCCTGCAATACAGATAAGTGATCATCTGGATGCCAGAGGGCTTGTAGGAATGGTAATGGACTTAGATCCGGAGTATACGGTAGTGTATCATCCAAAAGGTCATCGTCCTGGAATATTTGCAAAACATCTCCTTTCAACTGGTTTTGATGCTGCTTCTATTGACAGGATCAGTAATGTACTGAGCAATGAATTTATGTAACAGCTTCCTTGCAGGATAAAGATTTATATAAGGATTGGTTTTTATAGTACCCATACTATCCAACTTATATCAGGAGACCAGATCAATTGTCAAAATCATCAAAAAAAAGACGTTCAAAGTCGTCAACTGCACAAAGACCCAATGATAATGTACAAGCTGATTCCAGCTTGGCAGCTGAGGAAAAACATAGTTTCAAGCCGAAGACTCCACAAGAGAAGAAGAAAGCCTATAAGGAAGGTATAATCAAAACAGCCGTTGCATCATTTATTGGTATTGTGGCTGGTATTATATCCTACCTGCAATTTGGAGCTGGATCTGACCCTGCTATGAGGTGGTATGCATTAATCATAGTCGTTGCAGTGCTGTCCTTTTATGCAATGAGGCTTGTTTTCCCTGCTTTAAAGATACGTACAAAGGAATTTGGCTTTAAGGACTGGTTCTATGTTGAGTTCATTGTAATCGTCTTCTGGCTTGTTGCATGGGCATTGCTCCTGAATTGATCTGATATTAACTATATTCTATTTATTCTATAATTGACAGGGGTCTTAAATGCGAATTGCCATATTGAACAAAGACAGATGCCAGCCCAGACGTTGTAGTCATGAGTGTGAAAAATATTGTCCTCGTGTGAGGACAGGGGACGAGACCATTATATTTGGAGATGATGGTAAACCCCTGATATCCGAAGAGCTCTGCGTTGGCTGTGGGATATGCGTGCATAAATGTCCATTTGGTGCCATAATGATCATAGGTCTGCCCGAAGCCCTCACAGAACCCACACACAGATATGGTCCAAACGGTTTTGCACTCTATGGACTACCTGTTCCACAGGTGGGCAGGGTCACCGGTATCCTGGGACCAAATGGTATTGGTAAGAGTACAGCTGTCCAGATCCTCTCAGGTAATCTGATTCCTAACTTCTCACATCAGAGCGGTAACTGGGAAAAGGTCCTGGAATATTATTCAGGTACGGCGCTTTATGATTATTTCAGTGATGTAGTGGATGGCAACATAAAGGTCTCCCAGAAACCACAGTATGTGGACCTTATCCCAAAAGCCTTTAAGGGCAAGACCAGTGAACTCCTGGACAAGACCGATGAAAGGGGCAAACTGGCAGAGATCATTGAGAGGCTTAATCTTTCACACGTGCTCGATCGCAGGATAGCAGAGCTCAGTGGGGGTGAGCTCCAGAGGGTTGCAATTGCTGCATGTGCAGCAAAAGATGCTGACTTTTATTTCTTTGACGAGATTAGCCCCTACCTTGATATTTACCAGCGTATCAATTCAGCCCAGATGATACAGGAAATTGCAGAGGATAAGGCCGTACTTGTGGTAGAGCATGACCTTGCCATACTTGACATGCTTGCTGATGTTGTACATGTGGCATACGGTGAACCCGGAGGATATGGTGTGGTCACTCATCCAAAAGGTGTCAGGATTGCCATAAACCAATATCTTAAAGGTTATTTGCCCGAAGAGAATGTGCGCATACGACCTGAGAATATCAAATTCGAAGTACATCCTCCAAGACAGGATGCTGAAATTGATACACTTGTGGATTACGACGCATTTTCCAAGAGATATGGGGAAGCTTTTTCCCTCTCAACAGAGGATGGCTCACTTAAAGAAGGTGAGGTTCTGGGAATTGTGGGTCCAAACGGAATAGGAAAATCAACCTTTGTAAAGATACTTGCAGGTGAAGTTGAACCGGATGAGGGTACACTGGACCTTGATATAAAGATAGCCTATAAGCCTCAGTACATAAAAGCTGACAATCCGGTCCCTGTCCAGTATTTCCTGCGCAGTATATCCAGGAAATTCGATAGTAGCTACTATCAGTCTGAAATTGCCAGACCACTACAACTGGAAAGGCTCTATGATAACCTGCTGACAGAGCTCAGTGGGGGTGAACTCCAGAGGGTTGCAATTGCAGCATGTCTTTGTCAGGATGCTGATATGTATATACTTGATGAACCCAGTGCACATCTTGATGTTGAACAGCGTTCAATGACAACAAAGGTCATCAAACGTTTTGCAGAGAACAGCAGTAAGACAGCAATGGTGGTAGACCATGATATCTATATGATAGACATGCTAAGCCAGCGTCTGATAGTGTTTGAAGGTGAACCGGCAGTGTATGGTAAAGCACACAGGCCAACAGGGATGCAGGAAGGCATGAACAAGTTCCTGGCCAACCTTGATATAACTTTCAGGCGTGATGAAGATACATCTCGTCCCAGGGTCAACAAGCTCCATTCACGTCTTGACAGGGAGCAAAAGGCAAAAGGAGAATATTACTATCATAATGTAGTCGAAGAGTGAGCTCACTCTTCCCATTTATTTTTCAAGAGATTCATACTGCTATCTCACTTTGTATCAGCATGTAGAATTCATCACAGGCTTGACGTTCCAGCCATGGATAATGACCGCATTTATCAAGCAGGAAGAACCTGAAATCCTTTAATGATCTTGAAAGTGGTCCTATGACACCATCATATGGATGTGGGTCATGCTTTCCATGTATAGCAACAACAGGACATTTTATGGATTTTCCCATGTCAAGCAACTTTCCACTGCTCCTTATCAACGTCGCATCATTCCGGACCTTCCTGTTCATATCAAGAGAAAACCCCGGCCCTTGAAAAGGGAAAGACACCAGATCAAAAGAATCTGCTTCAGACATCAAATCTCCAAATCTTGAAAAATAATAATCCTTGTTTTTCACAGAAGGATCGTCCATAAGCTTGCTGAGTTTAATATATTCCTCGATATTTTCCTCTTCCATTCTATGAAGCCTTTTTTGCATGATATAAGAAGTATAGTTATCTTCAAATGGACTGCTTGAGATGATTATCAGTTTCTTCACATAGCCGGGGTATCGTGCTGCTACCATAAAAGAGAGCAATGCACCCCAGGAATGCCCCACCAGGGTCACAGGAAGTTTTCCATGTGCTTTAATAATGTTTTTAAGCTCAAGGATCTGGCCTTCAATGCTCATGGAGGTCTGAAAAGGTTCAAGTACTCCACACGATCCTGAGAGTCCTTTTGCCAGCTCTGCGACTGTCCCTAAAGCTCCTGGTCCTCCATGTACTACTACAAGGTCGTAGGGGGATGATCCGTATTTTTGGGGATTTCTATACATTTTCTTTGTGTATCCTTGCAACGATTCCTGTACATTTGTCATCAATTCTACTTAAAAATGTTTATATATTATAAGTGTCTAAATATATTATTCAGCACTAAACTGTTATTAATTTATCAGTTTCCTTCTATGGGTGTGATATCATTACAGAAACAAAATTTTATGACAACATTACTGTCCTTGATAGTATTGATAGGGACAATTTCAAGGTACAGATACTTCAGTACAATTCCCTGGACGGCAGCAGGGACACGACATCTGCAAGGAATATCTATTATGTGCATGAATCAGGGATGTCTTTAAAACAGGTCAAGATAATCCTTGATGATGCCGGCGTAATAATTGAGCCAGGTGCCCTTCATTTCCACAAAGGTTCCATTATATGTGATACCAGTGTAGGTGGGGTCGGAGGTCTGGCAAAGAAGATGTTAAAGAAGAAACTTGCAGATGAATCTGCTTTCCACCCCCTTTATTCTGGTGTGGGTGAGGTATTCCTTGAACCAAGCTTTAGCCACTTCCTTATAGTTAACCTTGATAATAGCTCAATAATTGTTGACAAGGGTATGTTCTATTGTGGGGAATCAGGTCTTCAGGTTAGTGCTGCAAGCCAGAAGAACGTTAGTGCCGCTCTTTTTGGTGGTGAGGGTATGTTCCAGACAAAAATAAGTGGTACGGGTGTATGCATTCTTGAAAGTCCTGTGCCTATGTCTGAGATACTAAAATATGATCTTGATAACGAAAAGCTTCAGGTGGACGGTAACTTTGCTCTCTTAAGGTCAGAGTCTGTGAAATTCAGCGTTGAAAGCTCAGGAAAAAGCCTAACTGGAAAGCTTACATCCGGTGAAGGTATGTTGCAGACATTCAATGGGACCGGAGCAGTATGGCTTGCACCGACCCAGCCAGTATACAGGTCAATATCCGGCAGCGGGATCTCATCCATGGCGGAATCATCACAAAAAAGGAACACCCCCATTATCATTTTCATCATCATCTGAAGTATGAAAATAGCATTCTATTTTTCCAT
>PXAV01000071.1 GCA_003565715.1 Methanosarcinaceae archaeon | reverse complement strand
CTGAAGGGAGAAAGATCCCTTGCATATGCAAAGAAGAAGGCTGCAGAAATTGGTATATCAGAAGAGGTGCTTGACACTCTTTATAAGCTTACAGAGGTATCAGAGGAAGAGAAGTATAATATGCTCAGGGAAATGAACCTTTCAGTGGAAATTTATTCCCGGATATTTCCGCATATAAGTAAAGAAGAAGTTGATGAGCGTTCTTTTGAGATATTTGAAGCATTGCAGCTTCCAATGTCACTGCTTGATAAAAAGCCACATCAGATAAGCGGAGGAGAGCACGTCAGGGCATATATAGCACTGGCTCTTGTATCGCGTCCAGAGATATTGGTACTTGATGAGCCCTTCGGAGACCTGGACCCTATAACTTTAAGAGAGGTCACAAACTCCCTTAAGTCCATAAATCAACGATTTGGGACTACAATCGTATTTGTGAGCCACCATATAGATTTTGTAAAAGAAGCAGCACACAGGGCCATACTTCTTGATAATGCAAGAATTGTCATGGATGGAATACCTGAGGAAGTCTGTAAAAAACTAATAGAAATGGGAAATGCGAGATACCTTGAACATGATATAAAGTATTTATCAGCTAAGTAACATATTTTCATATATTTTCATCCGTATCCTGTTTACAAATTTCTAACTATTGTATTTGCTAAATAATATATATCACGTGTCAAATACATAGTATTTTCATATCTTTCGGTGCATCCTATAAGGCTACGTTATACCAGAATAAGCTATTTATTGTAATCCACAATAATTAAACAGTGGAGGTTTAAAATGAAAGATGATGATTTTTCAGAAGTAATGAGAAAGGGAGCACTCTTTGGAATCGGCCTGTGGGCACTTACTGAGGAGAAGATACAGGACATAGCAGACGAGTTAATAGAGAACGGTGAGATTAAGAAGGAAGAAGGAAAAAGATTTGTTCGTGAGATAATAGAAGAGCAAAGAAAACAGAAAGAAGATATGGAGAAGAAGATCTCTTCAAGGGTCAATGAAACATTCAGTAAGGCAGATATAGCAACAAAAGAAGAAGTAAAAGAACTAAAGGATATCATAATGCATCTGGAAGAGAAAATTGACAAGCTTTCTGATTCTGAAGATAAGGAAAAGGAGATATGATCCCACATAATGGGATCATCTTCTTAAAATGTTTATTGAACCTGATAATATGACTAATTCTATGGAAGATATACAGAAAGGCAGAGGTCCTCATACACTCCCAAAGAATGAATGGAGTATCTCACCTGCAGGGCCATGTTCTGGTGACACACTGGACATCACGGGTAGAGCAGGACCTGATGAAGACATAAGCATGCAGGTATCTTTCACAATAATTATACCTGTTATTGATGGAGAATATAGCTATGTGTTCGAAAATATAAGAATACCCGGTGGAAGTAATAGTTTTATGGTCAGGTCACAGAAAGTTAAGGACCTTAGTTTCATTGTCCGGATGTTTGTTGACTTCAAACGCAGTTTTGATGCAAATAACGGAGTGGCCGAGTTCTTTGAAAAGAATGCCCCATCAGGGAATTATGAGATAGCCATAAAGGGAAAGGCCTACGATGGAGAAAATAAAATAAAAGCTGACTTTGTTGCAACACAGCTTATAAGATCAGACAATGAAGGGAAGTTCTACCATAAATATAATACTACCTCACTTCCTGCAGGTGAGTTCACAGTTAAGATAGGCGACAATGAAAAGGTTATCACTTTAAGACCACCAAAGACCAGGGTGAAAAAACAAAATGTCATTGATAGTTTAATTGATAAAGGAGCCCTTTTTGGATTAGGCCTGTGGGGACTTGCACAGGAGAGAATACACGATACAGCAGCTGAGATCTCAGGCAACATAGACAATAAGAAGATAGAGGGGAAAAAATTAGTCCTGGAGCTCTCTGAAATCCAGATGCAGGATATGGAAAAAAAGCTTTCTTATGGTCTCGACAAAACATATGACAATAAAAATATTGCAAGTAAAGAAGATGTACAAGAACTAAAGGATATTCTGGACAGATTAGAAGAGAAAATTGACAAGATTTCTATTTCTAAAAAAAGGAAAAATAACAGTTAGGTTTGTGAACAATATGTTTAACAAAAAAGAAAATATTTTTATGTCTATATCAAAAGCGGTATATTCTTTGATACACAGGCTGAAAGAAGAAAACCCAGATGCAACAGTAGATGAGTGGGAAATACATCCAGCTTCCCCATGTTCAGGCGATGTACTTGATATTGCCGGCAGAACAGATCCCGGAGAGAATATAGGCATGAGAGTTGCATTTGACATCAGCATTCCGGTAGTTGACAATGAATATGAACATGTTTTTGAGAACATAAAAATACCCGGCGGGAGCAATAGTTTTATGGTGAGGTCACAAAAAGTTAAAGACCTGAACTTTATAGTCCGCATGTTCGTAGATTTTAAAAGAAGTTTTGAAGCTGATAATGGAGTAGCTGAGTTCTTCGAAAAGAACGTACCAGCAGGTAATTATGAGATTGTTATAAAAGGTACTGCGCTTGAAGGAGAAAAAATTGTTAGAGCGGAATTCGTTGCAATGCAGACAATAAAAGCTGATGATGAGGGTAAATTCAAACACGAATACGACACATGTTCTCTACCTGAAGGTGAGTTCACTGTAAAGATAGGGAAAAAGGAGAAAATAATAACTCTTACGCCTTAAAATGACAGAAAATACAAAATGGGGATATCATATCCCCTTTGAGGCCATAAGCTTTATGAATTCAGTTGACTCCATAACAGGAGAACTTTCTATTTTGCATATATCAGACCAAGGTATGTTAAACTCTGCATATGCCTTCTCATTTTCTGCTTCATAAAGGATGAAATATCTGCCTCCATTAAGATCCATCCACTGATTGATCACTTTTATACCTGCAGGAGGTTTCAACTTTTTGAAGTGCTCAATTACCGCTTCACTATCTTTCGGTTCCCAGGTACTTATATCAAAAAACAACATTTTATATCACTCCATAACTTATTCATTCAATCGAGTTCCCAGATAATTCCGGGTGTACCGAAATGACTTATTAAATTATATAATTGTCCCTCTGATATCTATATACCAAATATTCTTAAACATCACATGGCCCACAACGAAAATTTAATAACCATCCCTGTCTTTATGATACATTCAAACAAAAAAACCAAAGTGTAAGGAAAATAATGAATCCCCGTAAGATCCACAGATATTCAATGATCAAAAGATATGGAAAGATCGTTGATGCTCTTATAAAGTATGAGTTCGGACATATTGTCGAAAAGCTTGGGATAGGCAGCACAAGGCCTTTAAGGTCAAGGCTGAGAAAGCAGGAAAGAGTACTGAAAGATACAGACACAGGACCGGTTAAAGCCAGATTGATGCTGGAAGATCTTGGACCTACTTACATAAAGCTTGGACAGATACTAAGCATGCGTCAGGATCTGATACCTCCGGAGTATACAAAGGAGTTTTCCAAGCTGCAAGATGAAGTCAAGCCCTTTGCGATAGATGAAGTTCAAAAGCTCATCAGGGAAGAATCGGGGTATGATATTGATGATATCTTTGATTATTTTCAAGACATACCTATTGCTGCAGCATCTATTGGGCAGGTCCATCGTGCAAGATTGAAAAATGGAGATGAAGTGGTTGTTAAGGTCCAGAGACCAGGGGTCAGGAAGACTATAGAGTCCGACCTGGACATAATGCACAGCATAGCATCCTTTGCAGAAGAGCATCTTCCAGAGGCAAGATTATACAAACCTGTAGATATTATTGAAGAATTTGAACGTTCTGTT
>PXAV01000080.1 GCA_003565715.1 Methanosarcinaceae archaeon | reverse complement strand
GGAAGTTCTTTAAGGACTGAAATTCTGAATAATGGAGTAGTCACGGATCCGGAAATATCAATGCCACCTTTCAGATGTCTCTCCAGTAATTCCTTACCCGAAAAAAGGGGGCCGTCATAAAAATTCAATCCGTCACAATTTACCACCTTGCCATCTATACGATATGATGAACATATACCGGCAGTTGGATGCTGATCCATTAAATCAACCATTAACTCAATAGCCTCAGGATAGATCCAGTCATCTGCCTGAACTACCTTAAAATAGACAGACTGATCGGAAATATTTGGAAAGATCCTGTTCCAGTTTGGAACCAGTCCCACAAATTCTTTATAGTCGATAAGTTTAAACCTGGGATCCAATGCTTCATATTTGCGCACTATCTCTGCTGTCCCATCTGTCGAGCAATTATTAACAACAACACATTCCCAGTTTTTATATGTTTGATTAAGAATGCTGCTTAAACATTCATCAAGGAACTTTTCCCCGTTATATACTGGCACCCCTATGGATACCAGGGGGTCTGAGGTTGGATTTTTTTGTTTTATATTTCCCGAGTCCATGAAATATTCTTTATCACAAATTTATACATAATTCTCAATTACAGCAGGCCGGCTTAAATATGTCACCGGATTCAGCAGTACTGGTAATTTATGAAACCGTCAATATGATGATGGATTCAAATATTTAAGGGAACATCTCATTCTGCTTTTTAATAAGCTTGCTTACAATACTATTTTCATCAACCTCCACATGATCATAGGTAAGTACCTCATCTCTGGTTATTTTCCTTTTTATCCTGGCTCCCAGGGCTAAAGCCATCGGTAAAAGTCTCTCTTTACTTGCTTCGTCATGGTTCTCACATACTCCATATGTTTTAAAACCACCCAGACCATCAATTATATCGCCAGGTTCAAGGTCCACCTTTGCAGTTGCAACCACATCAACCACAAGTCCATTCCTGGCTACAATTACCGGATCATTAAAATCAACCAGCCGGCAGATCGAGCTGGCAATATCAAAAAACAGCAGGTGAAAGGGTACATAAAAGCTATAGAGGGGGCCGTCACCAAGTTTACCGTATTTTAAAAACTTTGCAGAATTGGGGTCATCGGTTGTGGCATAGATAAATACACCCGGTGCGGGTTTTGGCCCGACCACATAATCAACGATACCGCCGGCCTCTCTCAGCATTTCGATGTCATACAGATGCTTCATATCGTCTACATGGCCATCAAAATTATAACCGAGCATTCCTCTTCTGGCCACCCTCATTCCTGTTGCATTAGCTACACAGGATTGTTCAAACGATATTTTTGTTCCGTCTGCAAAGCTGGTTACCATTTGCGGAGTCATATCCCATTGAGCGGCAAACCCTTTCTGTGTATCGGGGTTCCTGTAATGATCCTGCAGCCCCTTGATATTTCCGCAAAGCAATGGTTCGAAACCCATTCCTTTCACATACCTGTAGAGGTTCATTGTAACACCCGGCTGATCACCATCGCTAAGACTATACCTGACTCCCTTCTCTTCTGCTTTTATCTTCAGAAACGGGCCAAAGGTTGAATCAAGCTCTGCATTGAAAGACATTACACTAATTCCCATGTCATATGCCTTCAGAATGGTATGAAGAGCAAACTCAATTGTCCCGGTTGCCTCAACAATAATGTCGATACCTTTCAGTTCAAGTAAAAGGTCGATGTCGTCTGTAATAACCGGTTTCCCGGAATCAAGGGCATCCTGGCCTGCTTTGATACTTCCGGGGGAAAGGGCGTAATTATTTATGCCGGAAGCTTCATACGCTTTAACTGCTTTTTCAACGGTACGGTTGAATGATGCTACAACCTTCATCCCGGGAGTATAGCGGGTAATCTGGTTAATAATTCCGTAGCCCATTGCACCTGTGCCTATAACAGCCACATTTATAGGGTCAGAGGCGTGTTCTCTTTTTTGAAGCTGATTATCTACAATTATCATATATCAAGTAGGGTTAGTAAATCAAATATATTACTGCTTCAGGTTTTTATAACTTACAAAGCATACCTGTAATCATAAAGGCTTTTCGATTTCAGCAGATCCTTTTTCTCCCTGAACTCGCTCCAGGCGGTCAATAAGAAGAGATGATCACATTTATCCACAATATCCTCAAGTGAGTCAAGGTATTTTAAACTGAGCGCGGGATAATGTTTTTTGAATTCATTATTGGAAATAGGATCATAGGCATAGATATTGGTAAATCCCTTTTTTATCAACAGCTCTATAATATCCTTTGCCGGGGTCAGTCTGACATCATCCGAATCCGGCTTAAATGAAAGTCCCAGTATGCCTATCGGTTCGTCAGATCCGATCTTGCCATCTAAATTATCTACCAGATGCGATTTAATTACACGGTTGGTATTGATATTAGCAACAAGCATAGATGGTGTAAACCCGTTTTTCTCTGATATCTTAACCAGTGCAGATGTATCTTTCGGCAGGCAGTAACCACCATATCCGCAACCCGGATAAACGTAACTCTTCATTGATGCGGGAGATCCAAACCATCGTTTGTCCTCATGCAGGATCCTGAACGACTTTTTAATGTCAATACTCCCAATTGCACCTGCAACCATCGACATCTCATTGGAATAGCTGATCATGGTTGAGAGCATCGTATTGGAGAGGTACTTGATAAACTCTGATGTATTGTAATTTACATAATGCACGGGTGCATTAAATGGCTTATATATCTTATCAAGAACTTCCCTTGAGTGGTCATCCTCAACCCCTATTACTATCCTGTCCGGATTAATAAAGTCCTCCCAGCAAAAACCTTCACGCAAAAATTCCGGATTAGAGGCAAATCCAACTTTCCTTTGCTTGCTTGATTTTAGTTTTTCCTTGACAAAAGGAATAACCTCGTTAGAGACAGTTGAGGGAGGAACAGTCGATTTGGTTACCAGCACCTGGAATTTCGGAGTATCCACATCAAGTACCTGTTCAATTGCCGCAAGCAGATATTTCAAGTCAGCACTTCCATCCTCTTTCTCGGGGGTGCCGACACAAAGGAATACAGCCTCACTATTGCGGATCGCCTCCTCAAAAGGAGTATCCAGAAAAAATGTTTTGTTGTGTGTCTCCTTTAGAACCTCAGGCAGATAGGGTTCATGAAAAGGAACATTGAAATTTTTCAGGCTGCTTAGCCTCTCTTCTGAGATATCGAATCCGTAAGTACGGAATCCCTTTTTGGCAAAACCAAGGCCGGTAGTAAGACCTACAAAACCTAAACCCAATACTGATATCATTATAAACCTCCTTTATTAAATCTAAGAAATTCAAGATAGCGACCAATACCTTCATCGACTGAAACCCCCGGTTCATATCCCAAAACATTTTTCGCCTTTGTTATATCAGGGCAGCGCCTGTTGGGATTATCAGTCATGTAATGAGCATCTTCAGGCACATCAAACTTAACCTTTCCCTTATAATTAAAAATTCTGCCGGCATTTTCCTGAAAAAGCTCGGCAAATCTTTTAACCGAAATCTCAGGTTTGTCAAGTCCGATATTGAATACATCTGTTTTGCCATGCATCAATACCTTAAAGTAACCGGCAATAGCATCGGCAATATAACAGAATGTACGCGTCGGCTTACCGTCAGAGTACATTACCAGATCACGGCCCTCTATTACACATTTGGCAAAGTCTGCAGGAAGCCTTTTATCGTTAATATTCATACCCGGCCCGTAGTTATTGAACGGCCTGGCAATAGAAACCGGGAAACCATACTTTTCTCCGAAAACATAACATAATGTTTCTCCAAAGCGTTTTGCTT
>PXAV01000136.1 GCA_003565715.1 Methanosarcinaceae archaeon | reverse complement strand
CGAACTTATCACCGATTATTTTCATACCCTCTGAAAGCCCTTTCTCAATAGCTTCTACAGGACTCATGCCTGCATCCAGGGCTTCCTGAGCTGCTTCCTTGCAGCCATTGATGTTCTGGGTCACTATTGTATCCCTAAGTTTGTCTAATATTTCCTGATTTGACATTTTACTACCTCTTTGTGCTTTTTTCTTTGAAGGTCACACCATAAATGGTTAGAACTTCAAACTAAGATGTAAGCAAAGTTGAATCCTATATCGGATTCATCCTTACATCTCATGAACTTTTTTTTATATAGAATCACGCATCGTTATTTTTAAATAATTTTGAGATATGTAACAACACTTGATTATTGGATGTTCTGTCAGAAATAATACAAAAAGCAGTCAATTATCCAAGGAAATGGTTTTTGTAATATGACATGTGATTTAGCAGTAGATTTGTGAATTGGAACAAGGTACATAGATAGGATGTTGGAGACATAATTTTGATCTGAAAATACTAAACTAGCAGAAACAGATTTCTATTTCCAGGTTTCAAAGGCCTCTCAATCTAAGCTTAACATATTGACAAAATCACTAAAGATGCGCAGGTGGACATGCAACTGGAACTTACCGGAACATTGTGGTTTTCTGAAAAAAGAACAAAGATCTTATTCCTTCTTTCAGAAGGTTCTCAAAATATTGAACATATTAAAAAATCTCTTAATTTATCTACCCGTGAGCTTATGCCACAGATAAAAAAGTTAAAAAAAGAAAATTTAGTAGTCGGGGAAAAGGAAAGTTTTGAATTATCCTCTATAGGTGAACTATTGGTAGATAATATGAAGATATTCCTTGACACAACAAGAGTTATCAGTGAGAACAGGGATTTCTGGGAAAACCGTGATTTTAGTACAATTCCAGATAGATTTATTGAGAGAATCGGGGAGCTTGGACATTACTACCTAATAGAACCTGACCTGCATAACATATATGATTTCCCCAAGGAATTTAAGGATAATATTATAAAATGCAAGCATGTGGCAATGTTAAAAACATATGTACATCCAACTTATCCATCGCTGTGCTTTAAAATATTAGATAATGTCGATAAATTCTCATTGTTCACATTAAATGATGTTCTTAAAAAAATTGCGAAAGATTTCCCCCAGCTGAATGATAAGTTGCTTTCAGCAGAAAATGTAAATATTTATCTGAGTGATGGAAAAATAAGCATACCAATATTGTGTGTTACAGAAAAGTTCCTATACTTCAGTCTTTTTAACAAGGATGGTAAGTATGAGCATATGGATATACTCAGTTTTGATCAAAGCGCAGTAATTTGGGGAAAAGAACTGATTGAACACTATTGTCAAATGTCGGCAGCAATAAAATTATCTGAAAAAACGGATTTCTGATTTTAAAAAGGAGGTGAGCTTATGTCTTCTTTTCCACTGGTGGATGTTGTGTGGTTGTCTCAGAAAAGAACAAGGATATTATTACATCTATTGAATGGACCTAAGAATTCAGAAGAGATAAGAGATGAACTTGAACTGGATATCAGAGCCCTACACTTACCTTTAAAGGAGCTAAAGGAAGAAGGGATTGTAAACCAGGATGATGGGAGATTTTTTCTGTCTGAGATCGGCAGAATTGTAAGTATGAATGCAAAACCATCTTACGACCTTGCAAATATTTTTGAAAGAAATACCTCTTACTGGATCAGTCGTGATCTGACAAACATACCACAAAATTTTGCCAGAAGGCTTGGGGAACTTGAAGATTGTCAATTGTTTGAGCAGTATATAGGCCAGATGTTCCAGCTGCCAGAGAGATTCATCAAAAGCACATCAAAAACCAGTAATGTGATGTCATTGCTTTCTTTTTTCTATCCTGAACATTTGCACCTATATACTGAAGTTGCTAAAAAAGGGGGAGAAGTATCACTAATAATGACAGAAGGTGTATTTGAAACCCTAATGGAGAACTTCCCCGAAACCCTCTCTGAAATGAGCAGATTCAACAATACCAAACTATACTGCCTGAGTGGGGAACTATCACCACCATCATTTACGATAAACGATGAAATATTATTGATAAGTTTCTTTAATAAGAATAGAAGATATGATCATCAGGACATGATGTGTAATAGTAATAGAGCCTTAAAGTGGGGCAAAGAGCTATTTGAGCACTACAAAAAAAAAGCATCCCTAAAAACCCCAGATATTTAACGTAACAGTAAAATTAAAATCCATGGAATCGCTTTGTTTGGAACTTCTGCATACTTAAGAGGACATCAGAATGCTACCCAAAAGACAGAAAGATGTTCCCATAATGAAAAAATTGATGGTTTACATTGTGGTCGGAGTTGTGATCATATTGACAGTTTCAACTATAGTGACCATCACAACAGTTAATTATCAGGCAGAAAAACTTGCATATCTTCAGGGGATTGAACTTGCAAAAGCTTCCTCGCACCAGATTGACGGGGAGATGCAAAAGAACATGGCAATTGCAAAGACATTTGCCCACTCTCTGGAAAAATATGATTCCAGGGACAGAGAAGAAGTTAACTATATGCTAAGTAACCTACTCTATCATAACCCAAACCTTGTAGGTATATATGTTGGATTTGAGTCTGATGCTTTTGATGGAAGGGATGATGAATATGCAGGTACTTACGGACATGATGAAACCGGCAGGTTCATTCCGTTCTGGAATACCATAAACGGAGATATAGAGCTTGAGCCATTGGTGGATTACGATACAGGGGATTATTACCAGCTTCCAAAAGAAAGGCTGGATGATACGGTTACTAGCGCCTATTTTTATCAGGGAATATATATGATAAGTTACGTAAGCCCAATAATAGATCAGGATACAGGGGAATTCCTTGGTATTGCAGGTGTGGATGTGTCCCTGGATTATATGGATAAGAGCGTAGGAAGTATAAGGGCTTTTGATACAGGATATGCTTTTATAACAGACAGCCAGGGTACTATGGTAACCCATCCTGTGTACAGGGACTGGGCAAGCCAAAAGACCTTATATGATTTTGATGACCCCATTTTGTCAGATGCAGCAGACAATATAAAAAAGGGTATTAGAGGCAATTTTGAAGCCGTTGACCCTGCCACAGGTAAGGATGTGATCTTTTTCCATGAACCCATCAGCACAGGTAATTATTCACTATTGCTTGTTATTCCAAAAGATGAGATATTTGCAGGTTCAAAGATAATTGCTTTGGAATTGATACTCATATCCTCATTATCCATTATTTTTATGCTGATACTTGTGTATTACATTTCAAGTTCAATTACAGATTCTATCAAAAGGATAATTTCAGATTTTGCAGAGATTGCTGAAGATGCGGTCAACGGAAAGCTTGATTCAAGGGCTAACCTCGATGTGGATGTTGATTTCAGGGAAATACCAAATGGACTTAACAAGATATTAGATGCTTTCACCATACCAATCCGCGAAACCATACGTATGAGCAAGGCCCTATCCAAGGGAGAACTTTCAACCAGAAGTGAACTGGACCTGAAAGGTGAATTCAAATATATGGGCGATGCACTTGATGATTTTGCAGAGCATCTTGATGAGGTCATTGACGATTCTAATGTTGTGCTTAAAGCAATTCAGGAAAATGATCTGTCTCGTGAGTTAATGGTTCATGGTGAAGGTGACTTTAAGATACTCACCGAAGGTATAGAACAGACTCGTAAGACACTACTTCAGACAACATATGAACGGATGATGGCTGAAAAGGCACTAAGGGAAGCAGACAAGGTACGTGAAAAAGAGATGCATCACAGGATAAAGAACAACCTTCAAATAATATCAAGTCTGTTGTTCCTTGAATCCGAAAGATTCAGAGATAAGGAAGTAGTAGGAGCTTTCCT
>PXAV01000057.1 GCA_003565715.1 Methanosarcinaceae archaeon | reverse complement strand
TGTAATGAAAGTGGAATCAAGTGATTTGGTACTTGCTGTGCATGCGGTTGTAAATGCAGACATGATATTTGCAACTGTTGACGAGCTTAAAAAGGCCGGAGCCAGAGACATACTTGTAGTCCCAATTGAAAGAATGATGCCCTGAGGTACAATGACATTTGAAGTTATACCGGCCGTTGATATGAAAAACGGTAAATGTGTTCAACTTGTACAGGGTGTACCTGGCAGTGAAATGATATCCATAGATGATCCTGTAGCTGTTGCCATTGACTGGATATCCAGAGGTGCAAAGACGTTGCACCTTATAGACCTTGATGGTGCTATTGAAGGAGAACGTAAGAACTCACCGGCAATAGAAAGAATAGTCAACAAGTGTAAACCACTCGGTGTACAAATTCAGGTGGGTGGAGGTATACGCTCTTTTGATAATGCAACCGAGTTGCTGAATATAGGTGTTGACAGAGTGATACTCAGTACTGCAGCAGTGAATAAGCCCATGCTTGTAAAGGAACTTTCTGATGCATTCGGGAGGGAGCACATAACCGTTGCCCTTGATTCCAGGGACGGTAAGGTATCCATAGAAGGATGGAAAAAGCAATCAGAATTCACAGCAGTCCAGATGGGTAAAAGGTTTGAAGAGCTTGGTGCAGGAAGCATCCTTTTCACAAATATAGATACAGAAGGATTGTTGAGTGGAGTGGATACAAAGCCCACTGAAGAACTGGTTAAGTCAGTAGGTATTCCAGTGATAGCTTCAGGAGGGGTTACAGGTCTTAATGATCTTGTTGCTTTAAGGAATACAGGTGCCATGTCTGTAGTTGTAGGAAGTGCATTGTATACAGGCAGGTTCACACTGGAAGAAGCAATAAATATAATAAGGTAGTATATAAAATATCGTTCCACAGGGTGCATCTATGAGAAAAGCAAGTACCACACGTAAGACCCACGAAACCGATATATACATCGATCTTGATATTGATGGCAGTGGCATTACAGATATCAGTACAGGAATAGGTTTCTTTGACCACATGCTCATTGCATTGGCAAAACATGGAGGGTTGGACCTTACCGTAAAGGCAACAGGTGACCTTCTTGTCGATGACCATCATCTGATAGAAGATACTGGTATCGTCATGGGTCAGTTGATAGGAGAAGCACTTGGTGATAAAGCCGGTATTGCGAGGTTTGGAGAAGCCCGCATACCAATGGATGAAGCACTTGCAAGTGTGGCCCTTGACCTGGGAGGGCGCAGCTACATGGTAATAGACTCAGACTTCTGTTTTCCAAAAGTAGGAGATTTCAGTACACAGATGGTAAAGCATTTCTTTGAGGCCATTGCACAGAACTCAAAAATGAATATTCATGCTCATGTTTATGGTGACAATGACCATCACAAGATAGAAGCATTGTTCAAGGCTTTTGCCTATGCACTTAGAAGAGCTGCATTGATTGAAGGAAATGATATTAAAAGCACAAAGGGCGTGCTTTAGACCTCAAACTTTTCTTTTAATCTCTTATAGAATTCCTTTTCTTTACCTTCGGTCTTTCTTGAAAGCCTCTCAACTATCAGCTCAGGAGTGCTTTTTGCAATATAGTTGTACAGTGGGTTCCTGTCAACTATCAGATCAAGATCTTTGTCCAGTCCACTTGCCTCAATACCATCGACCCTTATATCGCAGCTGATGTTCTCCATGATCTGTTCGGAAAGATGGGAGACAAATATGGACATAGTGTTGATGTTATCAGTGAGCACTTCAAGTATACCCGCCATTATCTTTGCAGATGCCCCTGGTTCTGTGATAGATTCAAGCTCATCTGCAAGCACAATCTTAGATGAATCATCTGCAAGAACAGAGAATTGGGTAAGTGTAGTTTCAAATGCACCTGCATTCATGGTACCTTTTGATTTAGCAAAATAATACATAGACTCTGTAAGTGATATTTCCATGTTCTTTGCAGGAACTGGAAAACCCATATGTGTAAGTATGGTACACTGTGCTATAAGGTCCAAAAGAGATGTTTTTCCTCCAGAGTTAACACCACTTAAAAGTACTATCCTGCCGCTATTATCCTGCGGACTGAATCTGTTCTCACCTACAGAATAGTCCACTGGTATGACATCACCATGCGTGGAAAGAAGGAAAAGGTTCCTGCCACCACTAAAACCAATACCTTTTGTATCTATTATATCTGGCATTGAGAGGTCATAGGCAAGGGAAAATGAACCAATTGCAAAACCGACATCAAAATCCAATACTTTGCGCACCATCTCAGAGACTTTTTCCCTGTAGGAAGACAATACACGTGAAACTTCACGCTTGTGTTGTAATTCACGCTTTCTTATCCCTTTATCAAGGTATTGTTTAAAAGCTTCGATACTATCCGGATCTGCCTCAACAGGATGCATTATATGTTCAGGGAAAAAGGAATCCACCATTATTCTTTCTTTTTTCTCAAGACAAAGGTCTTCATATATATTGTCAATTCCCTGTCTCAAGAATGAATAATAACTTTTGTAAAGTTCCTTACCAAGCATCTCCTTAAGCTCCAGTGATCCGTCCATAACCTTCAACATATCCTGTCCACTTAGAGTCATCTGGCTGTTCTTAAGACATTTATTCATGCTTTCATTGATAAAGCGTACAGTATCTGCAACTGATTTATCAAGCCTCTCCCTTGCTCCCGACAATCTGTCAAGTTCTGTATCCTTACCCCTAACTATGCCCCCATCCTCATCTATCAAGGACAACGTGGAAGAAACTAATTCAAGTTCACCATCATCCATCTGATCATATATCTTTATATCCTTGCTGTTAAGCAGGCTTATGATTTCAATTGATGATCTCAATGCGATAATGTTTTTGGAAAACTCAAATATTTCCTTTTCAGGTATAAAGAAATAATCATCAATTTCCTGGATTTCAGAAACAAATTCCATTTCATGTTCCAGTTCATCGGGAAGATCAAAGGACAAATAGTCATCCCCCACCGCAATCACCTGTGAAAAGCCCCTGCTAATGTCTATTATATCTGAAGGTGAACTGGCAAGCTGTATATCAATCTGCCCGTGAAACCTACTTTTTGCATACTCATAGCTGTCAAGATCAGGTGTTATGATCACCCGTTCACGTATCTTAGGGAATTTGTGCTTAAAATTGAGTGGAGCTACTTTCGACAGTAATTCAACTATTAATCCATTTTCTTCCAGAGTCTTTACTGTATCTGTATAGAAGGATATTGATTCACGTACTTCCATTATTTTATCTATGTTTGTCGAAGGATATGGGAAAAAAACATGCATCTTATCCCTGGAGTAGCGGGTATTTGTAAAGACCTTTACAAGATCAAGTACTTTCTCATATACGTTTACTGCCTCTCTTGTCCTTAGGAAGTCATCAACATTTACACCCTGTGTCCTTGAAGCCACATCCTGAATCAAAGATACTGCATAACGATGGCCTATACCCTCCACCTCGGATATACTGGCCACATCTCCAGACAATATAACATCCATTGCCCGTCTTTCACTTCCAAAATGTTCCACAAAACGCTTTGATAGTTTATGCCCTATGCGAGGAATATCCTGCAATGTGTTCAATTCAGTTAACATCAGCCCTCCTTTATGATGAGAATTTGTCAAAAGTGCACGTTGCAATACCCCTTTCAACCTTATACCTGTCCCTTGATGACATATTGCTCAAAGAGGAAGATGTCTTTGGCTGAAGATTTCTAGCATGATCTCGGTTTCTCCTTTTTGGTATCATCTGGGAGTTATAATATACGTCCCACATATCGTCAATCTCATCATCTCCATTAGAGAATACAATGTTACCTGCAAGGGAAGAAGGGACCTTTGTGAAATGCTCAAGTGCAACATGACCGCCATTGCCTATCCAGGCAATGTCCCCCTCTATAACAGAAACCGGAAGATCTGGGTTTTTCCTTGCAAGCCAGCGACAGAACATATCCCCTATCCTGTGCTGTGAATCGATTTTTATGGATAGCACTCCATTCACAAGAGACGGGCGAGCAAACATACAAAGACGATGATAAGAGCTACTGACTTCACGCATATAAGTATAATATCTCTTACTGATCCGGTCCTTTCCAGAATAAAGCATCTCTGCACTGCCCCTGCAGGAGTACAAAAAGTGCACCAGTTCAACAGGTTTTGAACTCCGGTGTCTTAGAACCATGGAAATATATCCTTCGATATCAGGATCCTGCCGGGACAATCCTGGCCTTTGCACGCCATATATCCTTTTTATGAGGAGTAATGTGTCAGACACACATCCAAAGCCAAGCATTTTGACCTCTTTGACACCTGTGAACTCTAATTTTCTTTTAAGCTCTTTTTTGTCCCTTGCAGAGATAAGTTCACAATTCTGCATGACCATAAGTTCTTCACATGCAAGGAGAACACCTTCAACTGTTTCTTTAAAAGCTATTATCATGAACCCACCTCTGCAAAGGAAAAGAGATTTGTCTGTTTTTGTCCGTTCATCTCAATGAAGGGACGAGCACGTCCAAGCACAACACCCATACGCGCCAGCTCTTTTTCAGAGCATATAGGTCTTGACCTAATGATACGGCTGGCCCCCACGGGCCCTATTCCGGGAACCCTTAACAGATCTTCTTTATTTGCAGAATTTATATCTACAGGAAAGAGGTCAGGAGTACATGATGCAAGTAACATCTTAGGGTCCATGTCAGGAAGAAAACCATTATCGTCGAGTACACTTTCAAGGTCATTTGTATTCAGACCATAGTCCTTGAGAAGATAAGATGTCTGATAGAGTCTTGTTTCTCTCCATAGAGGGGATGGATCATTATTCTCAAGGGGTGTAAAAGGAACCGGATCAAAGCTCATAAAATAAGGTCTTCTCAGTTCGTATCTGTCCATGAACTTCTCAACGGCCAGGATGATCTCCCTGTCAGACTCCTGCAAAGCCCCAACCACAAACTGCGTATCGTTGGAGCCAATAAGCTTCTCCCTAAAACCAGTTTCACTTCTTTTTTTCCTGATAATCTCACATGTCCACCGCAGGCGCTGGAGCACATCGTTCTTGTAGTCAAAACTGGGACATATCTCTGAATAGTTTGTAGAACTTGTGGTTTCTGCATTCACTCCGAACTTGTTTGCATGTTCGGCTATCTGCTCAAGAAGATATCTGGGTGTTCCCGGCATCACCCTGATATGAATATAACCAGTAAAACCCTGGTCCCTCAAAAGGCTTGCCACTTCCAATTGTTTCTCAGCGGTCCTTTCAGAGTCACCCATAATACCTGAAGAAAGAAAGAGCCCCTCTATTGCATTGCGCCTGTAGAAAGACCATGTAATTCGGGCAATTTCCTCAGGACTCAATGATGCCCTAACAGCATCCCTACCACACCTGTTAGGACAGTAAGTACACTCCCCTGAGCAGGTGTTGGTCATAAGGGTCTTGTATAGCTGTATACAGCGTCCATCCGGACCAAATGCATGACATACAGCACTCTGGTTACAGCTGTCATACTTAGTGCCCTCTGAAAGCACCCTCATTCTCTCCATCAATGTGAGATGGTGCCCCTTATCAGGATCTATCGAATTCATCATTTGTTAATAGACATAGGATGGATATAAACAAAAAGAATGCAAGGTGAAAGTATTCTCAAATAAATAATGTTTACGAGAATATAAATGAAAAAGAGACAGAAATAAGATAAAAGGTCAGAGAATAAAATGTTTGAATCATGTTCATGGCTTCTTTAGCCTTACATTGACCTTCAGAATACTTATTGGCTCCAGTTTTTTCCACAGGACCGTTGCATCGGTTTCAAATCGATACTCATTGACATTCTGATCGGAGAAGACACCATCGACCTCATAGACAAAGAACCCTTCCTGGCCGTTAGTAGAAACAATGTTGGCCTGACCGTGGGCATTCTTCACCTCTACAACCGCAGCTTTCTTTAGAGCTTCCAGAAGTGTGGCACCACTTTCAACCTCAACGGTCCTTGAAGGAGCGAATATGTCCAGTGCATTGAACATATTCTTGTTGTTCAGTTGAAGAACATGGGTTTTGCCATAAACCTTACGCGTTATAAGGTCGGCGTCCTCTAGTATGTTTGCATGCTTTGCAGCAACAGGTACTGAAACGTCCAGTTCTCTTGCGAGCTCTGATATATGCATCTCACCCTCTGTAAGCCTCTGAAGCATACGCAGCCTGGTTTCACTACCAAGCGCACTGAAAAGTTTCAGGCGGTCATTATACTCGATATTGTCTGCATCTTTGTTATCGTTAGTGCTCATAATTATAAAAGAACTGTGTGTCACATATATAGTTGTCCGTCAAACCAAGTTATTGAGCATGGAAGCAACCATGATCTTGCAGAATAAAATAAAATAAAATAGTATAGATATACTGCATTAAAAAGAATGTGTTCCATCAAATTATTTATGTAATGCACCCCTCTGAATGGAAATTTTCTCATCAAGTGAGCTCAGGTTGCTATAAACAAATTCATGGGTCAGGAAATCAGGCGATATATAGTCCACAATCCGGTAACAACCATCACTGGTAAAAGGCATATGCTGGTCCATTTGTTCAAGTGCTCCCATAGTTGAGGCCAGACGGTCACTAAAAGATCCATCTTCAAAGCCTTTTGGGGTACCTCTTCCAAATCTCCTGGTCATATAGTCCCCTGTAAGGCTGCAATGAAAATGTATCCCTTCTATCCGTTCTATGGTATCATCAGAATGCATTGAAAGGATCTGAAGTACAGTATCAATGGAGCATTTTTCCTCATAACAGCCCATTGTGGCATTCATCAGGTGACCTGTATCAAGTACAAAGGCCCAGTTACTAAAATCAAGTAGATCGATAAAGAACTCAACATTTCTGGGTTTAAGAAATGTAAGCCCGGGCCACCAAAGATTCTCAAAGAATAATCTTACTGGTGGTTCACCTCCTGGATAAGCGGATACAGATTCATTAAGGAAATTAGCTGTGGTTTCAAGTACCTCAAAGTCCGTGCATCCAAATGACCCGGTGAATACCTGCTCCATTTCAGCATATGACACGTGGAAAACCGCATAAGAAGCATCAAGGATTGAAGCATTATTCATTGAACCTTTGAAATTATCAATGACTTCCCTGCGACTGCATCCTCCGAATGTGAAGACTTTCTCCGTTTTGTCCATGTCCTCTGAGAATGCCAGATGATCAGCCCATGCCCTGTGCCTTCCCATCCAGTAGGGAAGATGTACACCTTCAATTAAATCTGAAGGCAGCTCAGGAAGAGGTGATGAATCTACAAAGAGCTCCACCCCATCCAGTTCATGTTTATTGAGAAAAATGCGTACATTATTCCAGTCTGAGCCAAATATAGCCATGTCGTCCTCGTGGAGAGATAAGTTCACAAGCTCTTTCATAATAATCACTCTAAGATAGACACTCGTTTCTGCAATGGACATCAAAGTCGCATTGTTTTACCATCCATGCAGTAACACGGACCCAGTTATCAATTATAGGGTCCTTGTCATTTGTTAGGCCACATGGAATTTCTTTTTTCAAGCCAAGAACTTCTGGAAGGCCTTTCATTATATTTACAGCCAGCTGTCTGCCTGCGGTCTCAGGGATAAGACCCCATGAGACCTCATCCATTATATGCAAAACCGATGAAACTGCACCAACAAGCAATGGATCTTTTGACAATCCCCGGAGTGTTCTTAAGAACATGGCCTTGCGATTCTCACCATCCATATGTGAGGCAACTTTCCAGTAATCAGCCTCACCTATACCAAAACGTTCAAGCCTGACAAGCATGTCCCTTTGGGACATAGGGGAAAGATCAGACTGAAGTTCAAGTGCCTTAAGGGTGCATTCAATAACAACGGTGCCTATAAGTTCCCCAAGCTTGGAATGTTGCCCGGCATCAGTCAGAAAGATAGGACTTGTACTATCTGAAACAACAGCTATCATATCAGTTCCAGATCCCGTTGCAATGCCACTGGAATAACGGCTTGGTGCAATAAGCTGCTGAAGAGCTGCTGTCTTTGCCTCAGTAGCAGTGATTATAGCCCTTGTCATGGCATATTCCGGGAGATCTGCACCTATGACCAACATTGTATTGATAGTTCCCCGGATGAACTGGTGGTGACCGTCTTCCTGATAATAGGAGGCAGGATCACCAACACGTCCACCGTTTACCTCAATACCAGCTGTTATGACCGCTGTAACTTCCACACCACGAAAGGATTTTGTTACAATTGATACATTCCTCATATTTGCAGCTGTGAGCAAACCTGAGGTAGTTGCAGGATCTGCACCTAGCTTTTTTGCTATGATGGAAAGGTAGGCAGGTATACTACCACCTTCAAGGTCCCGGGGCGCATGTTTTCCTTTTTCCACCTGGTGGTTGAAAATGACCCGCTGATCATCCCTGTATCCACCATTTAACCAGGAAGTAGTTATTGTCTTCCTTCCGGGTGGCAGGCTTAAAACTATGGAATCAGAGTAACGGTATACCTTCTCCTTTCCAGTCGTTTGAAAAAGAAGTATACCATTCTCAAATATGTTCTTTTCATAGACCTCAGTAGAAGAAACCTGAGAAGACAATTTTCTTGATATGGATTCCATAAATAGCCCTATAGGATTTTTGACCTGGTCATGCACATGCCATTAAACTTAGCAAAAGACAATTAGATCATGCTTCGGTACTGATTTACCATTTATTGTATGGCTCTTTTTGTTAAATAGCTTTTGAACAATAGATGTAATACAATATCTATCCGTATACATGATACTCATGCAATTACTCATTTCTCAGCAATCTAATTACGTAAAGCCTTGCCCACACAAAGATGATAATAGAGCCCATAATGTTACCTACTACCATTCCCCACCATATGCCAGTAAGTCCCATATCAAAGTTAAAAGCAAATATGATAGCAAAGATAGGTACAAATATAAGGGCACGAAGTACTGTTGCAACAAGCGAGTTAAAACCTTTACCAACACCCTGGAAAAGTGAGGAGGAGAGCATCCCGAGGGAGACTGTTGGATAGAATATGCAAATGATCCTGAGAAACAATATCAGATCGTCGGTTATGTGGGATGCACTTTCAGACATTGTGAAAACATAAGCTATTTGTGGTGCCAGAATGAAGGTCAAAAATGCAATAGCGGTTTCTACAACCAATCCGACCTTTATAGAGTAGATGTGAGAGAAAGAAAGTTTCTCATATGAGCCTTCTCCATAGGAATATCCTGCCATGGTCACAACAGCTGTGGAAATACCCATTAATGGCGCAAGGGCTATCGTAGCAATACGCCACCCGACCGTGTAGACGGCCACTCCATCAGTATTACTGGCAGCAATGATTATAACGTTCATGATAAGCATCATAAGAGCCATGGAAGTCTGTTGTGCTGCAGCTGGAAAGCCTACCCTGAATATATCCCACAGGATATCTTTTTCAAAGCTAAAGTCCCTGAAATCGAATTCAAGGTAGGTATCTTTTTTGAAGAATAACCACCTTCCCATAAGAATAGAAGTTATTCCCATAGACAATACCGTAGCCCACGCTGCACCTGAAACTCCCATGTTCAGTGTGTAGATGAAAATAGGATCAAGAATTATGTTCAGCACAGAACCAAACACCATTGCGTTCATGGCACGCCTGGAATCACCCTCACTGCGAAGTATAGCATTTGCCACATTGGTAAAGAACAGCAGAAGACTACCTCCAAATATAATGCGCCCATATGAGGTTGCCATCTCTGTTGTCCTGCCAGCGCCTATGTAGGTGAAGATCTGTTCTGCAAATATGTACAGCGTTACAGTGAAAATGGCAGATATCATCAGCATAAGGATGAAGGTATGCACTGCAACATTATCAGCTCCTCTCTTGTCCTTCAGACCAAGTCTTCGGGATATAGCCGAGCCAGCCCCTATCCCAAGCCCGTTTGATAGTGCAATGATAACAAAGAAGAAAGGAAAAACAAACCCAACTGCAGCAAGGGCATCTGCTCCCAGGCCAGACACCCAGAAAGTATCCACAAGATGGTAAAGTGTCTGCACAAGCATACCCACCATCATGGGGAATCCCAGTTTTTTTATAGCTTCCCGAGGATCACCTGCCATAACCCTCATCGACGATGTTGTTTTGTGGTCTTTGCTCATCTGATCATAGATCCGAGCATTATCAGCGTTGCTCATTTGAGACCTTATGGATATTGTTCTCATAAGCTATGTTCATAGCAGCTTTTTCAACCATTGATATGAACACTTCCTGTTCCTGCGGGTTAAAACCACGCAGTAATATCGCATTTAGCCTGGAACCCAGACTGAACAAAATATCCCTCATGTCCTGCCCTTTATCAGTAAGATGAACACAGTACACCCTTTTATCGAGAGGGTCACGCTTGCGCACAACATAACCCATTTCTTCCAGCCTGTTTATCGACCTTGTGATAGTTGCCCTGTCATATCTTAATGAGCTTGCAAGTGTTTCCTGGCTTACCCCATCCTGATGTAACAAACGCATGAAAAAAGGAAATTGTCCACTTCCTATGCCATATGGCTCCAGCTCCTTTGAAAGGTATATGTTCATTGACCTGAAAAGATGGGAGATATCCCTTCCAATGGATTCATGTTGTTTTTTGCTGCTGGGGTTTTCTTCTCTGAAGGAACTGTGCAAAAATATCACCTTTGTTGTTTTACTAACTGTTGCGTTTGCAACGGTTGCGTATGCAACAAAAATATAAATATCTTCTTTTCGATGTTAAGCAAAAAAATCAGTACACAAAAGGATCAACACCCATTATCCCAAGGAATATATCTTCAAGAGATGGAACTATAGTACGCATCTCAACAATGTCACCGCCTTTTGATGCAACCCATTTTGTGGTTCTGTTGACTATATCCATATCATCAGTGACTATAACGTAATTGCCCTTGGAAATTTCAACCGTTGATAGATCATAGTCCTGAAAATCGTCAACCTTAAACTCCAGACGATACTGGGTCCTTCCAAAGTCCTTCCTTATGTCCTCGGCCGTACCTAATGTAACCATTCTGCCATTTTTTAATATGAGTATCCTGTCACAGAGACTTTCTACCTGATACAGGTTGTGAGCACTGAATATTATGGTCTTGCCGGATCTTTTCAGAGTGCGTATGTAATCGGTTATGTACCTGGAGGTCATAGGATCCAGTCCTGATGCTGGTTCATCGTAGATAAGTATGTCAGGATCGTTGATAAGAGAGCGGGCAATGGCTACCTTACGTTTCATACCCTTGGAAAGGTCACCTATCTTTTTGCCATCAGCTTTAAGGTCCAGATCAAAGAGCAGCTCATTTACCCTTTGCTTTGCTGTATCTTCCGCAACATTGAAAAGCTCAGAGAAGAATAAAAGATAATCCTCTACTTCCATGCCTTCATACAAAGGTGATTCTTCTGGTAGAAAGCCAAGAAATGACTTTATTTTTACCGCATCTTCTGAAATGTCAAAATCCTTCATCTGTATACTGCCAGAACTTGGCCTTATGAGACCAGTTAACATCTTAAGGGTAGTGGTCTTACCTGCCCCATTTGGTCCCACTATCCCGAATATCTCCCCCTTGTGTACAGAGAAACAAAGATCATCGACTGCAACAAATTCACCATATTCTTTACATAGTCCTTTGACCCTGATCATGTAATATACCTGTCAATAGATATAGAATACACTATATATAAATTATATTATAAAAAAAGTAACTGAATAATAGCAATCATCCACTATTCAGCAAGTAATCCCATGTTCAGTATTCAGTCGTTCTGCAGATGCACGTCCATCTGTGGGAACGGTATCTCAATACCTTCTTTCCTGAACGCTGCATGTATAGCGATCATAAGATCATTCCTAACTGGCCAGAGATCACTTGTGTTCACCCAGGCACGCAATTGAAGGTTCACAGATGAATCTGCAAGCTCTGTGGTTATAACTGTAGGTGCCGGGTCACTATGTACAAGAGTATGTCCTTTGATAACCCCCAGTGCAACCAGAACTGCCTTTGGTATATCCGTTGCGTAACTTACCCCTACATCAACAGACACCCTGCGAGTTGGCATACGTGTCACATTCACTATAGGGCTGCCCCATACTATTTTATTGGGGACGGTAATGAACTGGTTATCAGGGGTCAGAAGCTCTGTCGCCATGATACCTACAACCTGCACAGTACCAGAGATACCATTAACAGTCACATATTCACCTTTATCAAGGGGTCTGAGGGATGCGATCCATACACCTGCAGCCATGTTGTTCAGAGAATCCTGCAAACCAAATCCCAGGACCAGGCCTATCACAGCAGAAAGACCCAGGACCACTGAGCTCACATCAACACCAAGGGTACTTACAACTGCAAGCAACACTGCTACATAGAGCAATGCACGCAGAAAGCGTACAAGGAATTCCGTGACAAGAGCAGGGAGATTTGTTTTGTTAAGGCCGTTCCTGAAAAAACCTGAAAGGAAACCAGCCACCAATGTACCGGCCACAAGCACAACTAGCGCGAATACCACGTTTGCAATTGTTATTGCTGTATAGGGTATAGTTTGTGATAAAATATCAGCCATTTCAATCCTCCATCATCAACCAATTTTTAAGCAAGCATATGATGCCTGATTAACATATAATGTTTTGGAGGCAGCATCCGATGTATGTAATTAAATAAGTATTAATATAATAAATCACTAATAAAATGTGATGCCTGGTTGGTTAACTATTGCAAAATGGGAATTGTTAAGATCAAGACTCAAATTCAACATCCTGTCCGTTATAATGATCACACTAGCCCTGATGCTTGTCATCATGGCCACATACATGGCAGCTCAAACCGGAATGAGCATGAACCAGAAGATATACTTTGTAGCCAGCTCAGATCCAGGTCTCCAGCCAATTGTAAAATTTGATCAGAGATTTGATTACATTCTAATTGACAATCCTACCAGGGGCCATAATCATGAATATCCAGCTGATATGTTCATAGAAGACAACAACGTGTATCTGAGAGATACAGGAAAAGCTGGCGCTGCGGGGGATGCACTGGAAAGTACTTTTAACACATATCGTGAGATGGTACTAACCTCTTACAATGACGTAAATAACACACATCCTGTGTGGATAACCGTACATAACCTTCAAAGACCACAGAATTTCCAGCTGGCGGGTTCAGAACAGACAGTTGAAAACCTTATCAGAGAGATGGACGATCGTTCTTCCGAGGAGCATAATGCAAGAGAAAGAACTGGTGCTGAGACTGGAGCAGAAGGTTTTGTGCGACCCGGTTCAACAAGTGTATCTCCCGAAGATATCTCTGCGATGGACAGTATAGGAGGAAAAACCTTCTTTGAGCGGCAGAGGATATCCACACCATCACATTTCTCAGCTCCCTTGCCATTTACAGCGATACTTTATGCTTTTCTGTTCATATTTCCCATATATTTCATCTCCCAGTTCTATTCCACCAGCCTTATGGATGAGCGCAGCAACCGAAAAGGTGAGCTTGTACTTGCTGCTCCTCTGCGTGGCATTGATATCGTCGTAGGAAAAACAGTTCCCTACATTCTTATTACAATGATCATCCTGATCGCAATAACACTTTATATAGTTGGTATTCCTTCAACTTATCCAGATCTTACAAGGATATTCCTTATACTTGCATCTATATTCCCTGTTGTGCTTCTCTTCTTTGCACTTTCGTTCTATAGTGCCATAATGTCAAGGAGTTTTAAGGAGCTGACCTTTGCAAGTGTCTTTCTGTCAGTTCTGCTATCAGGATACCTATTCTTACCTGCAATGTTTGCAAATATCCATGCAATAAGCTCAATCTCCCCAATTACACTTATTGTAAGGCTTATAGAAGGAGAAACAGTATTGACAGGCACATATCTGTTCTCAGCGCTTCCATTTTATCTTGTTGCTATCTCTGTATATGCCTTTGGGACCTTTATTTTCCGAGAAGAGGACCTCTTTACACAAAAAAATATCAGTGAAAAGATAACAGACAGTTTTGAACTCTTCCTTTCAAAACCCTATGGATCTGTGTTCATTCTCAGTATCATATTCATTCCTTTTGTATATATGGCCCAGCTTATGTTGATAGTTATGCTCTTCAATCTCCCATTAGAATATTCTATAATCCTGATGATACTGTTATCTGCCATGGTTGAAGAGCTTGTAAAGTCCGTTGGCATATACACATTGTTCAAAAGGAAACTGGCAGAACTTCGGTTAAAGAACGTGTTTAAGTATTCAGTACTATCGGGTACAGGTTTCTTTGTTGGTGAGAAGGCAATAACGTTACTGACACTTGCACCAATTGCAGGCTCTGCTTTTGGTTCTGTGATGACTATGGGTTCTTTGCTCCTGCTCCCATTGTTGTTGCACATAGTTTCAGTCCTTATATGCTCACTTGTGATGTACAAAAAAGGAACAAGCTATTATCTTGTTGCTGTGGTGCTTGCAACCCTTGTTCATAGCAGCTACAACATAGTTATCCTGAGGGGGCTTGTCTTTTGAACATTAGCAGGGACTCTTTCAGAATGATAAGAGCTGTTGCCAGGAAAGACATAAAGGAACTTACAAAAGAGAAATCATTCATACTTGCCGTTATTATACAGCTTTTCATAGCATCCTTCTCAGCTTTTTTGATTATCGGTCTTGCCTCATTCTACGACCCCTCAATGCTTGGAGATGTAAAGATAGAAGGCACTTCCATAGCTCTTATAGCAACTGAGGAAGATGAGCTTTACATGATATTGCAGGATAGCAATATCCATACACATCTCTATATGGACTATGCATCTGCTTATACTGATTTCTATGACCATAAAGTAGATGCAATCGTTGTGGCGCCAGCAGGAAAAGCTGAAGGTATCGAACTTCTCAATGTCGATATATATCTGCCGGCATCAGAGATAAAAGCAACAATTATTTCACTTCAGCTCAAAGAACCCCTTGAAAGGTATGAACAATCTGTAAGAGATATAAGGACACAGAGACTTGACGGATATTCACCTGTTGAGTTAAATATTGTAAACAGTAAAAGTGGAACATCTTCCACCTATTTTGAATTCATATATGTAGCACTTATTCCTCTGCTCATGTTTACACCTGCATTCATATCAGGAGGTCTTATAATAGACCTTATCACGGAAGAATATGAAAGTAAAACCATGGACCTTCTGCTTGCATCCCCTGCATCCATGATGGAGATCATCAGTGGAAAGATACTATTAGCGACCTTGATAGTTCCATTGCAGTCCTTTGCCTGGATGCTGCTGCTATCAATGAACAGGATACATATACATAATACACTGCACATACTGTTCATAGTCACTCTCATCGCCTTAATACTTGTACTTATAAGCACTCTGATAGCTACCTTGTTCAGGGAAAGAGGGGTTGCACAACTACTATATTCACTTATACTGATATTTTTGTTCATGTTATCGTACCTGTTCACAAATTCTCCAATGAATCTTGTTACCCGCCTTTCAATAGAGAGTATAGGTGTGCTGGAAAGCGCCTTATGGACAGGCACATACATGCTTTTTGCACTTTTGCTTTACATGCTGATGACAATTACCGTAAAGAATGACCCAAATAAATTATAATATATAAATGTCTATATGATAATGATGTCTCCCCTAAAACTGTTCATTTTAGTTGTGACCGTGGTGTTACTGATAATGATGCCCTCTTCCAGTGCACATGGTATAAATGAGGAACAGATATGGGTGTTCCAGGGTTCTTATGAGCTTGGGATCGGCGACAGAGCATATCCCGAAGGATTTACACTAAGGTTGCACCTGATCGAGAACAAGGGGACCCCCGCTGCAAAGATGCTCATATATAGGAATGGAGTATTCAGAGAAGCTTTCCTGGTTGATGATTCTGTGAACAGTGAGCACACATATGGAGGGGAGCTGAAGGTAGATATACTTTCTATTGACCATGATACTGTATATATGGATATATATAAGCTAAGGACCGAGCTTGTGTGGATTAGGGATATCCCAAGGACATCACTAAAAACAGGAGATATACTCACAGGAAACGACTATAGGATAACATTTAAAGAAATAAATGAAAATGGGGCTTTAATTAAGATCGATTATAATGGTGAAATCCTTGAAGATGTTTATGATACAAATGATCATGAGAAGATATCCGATGAGCTCATGATAAATATATTATATATAAACAGGGAAACAAAAGAGCTTTTCATTGAAACGCTGAAACCTGGTTCTCCTGCTATTGAGATAATGGAATCAGGAGTAAAAGAGGCATACTGTCCAGGTGAACCTGTTGAATATGAGATTGTTGTCAGGAATACTGGAACCATACCATTGCATGGATTGAGATTAAAGACAGAATCAGGAAATGGGAATGTCATAACACCAACACAACAGCACCCGGTGCTGGAGCCCGGAGAGGAAAAGGTATTCTTAATCAGTATCGAACCTGAT
>PXAV01000107.1 GCA_003565715.1 Methanosarcinaceae archaeon | reverse complement strand
TTCTGTCCTGAGTGAAAAGTCAGAGCTTTCAGAAGGCTTTGGTCTTATTGGACTTGCTTCCATAGGTCCGATATTAAGTGTGATGCTCATGGGGGTGCTTATGCCATGACAGGAGTTGAGGAAAGCCTTTTTCACATAGTTATTGAAGTAGTGCAGGCTTTATTACCCCTTGTAGTGTTCTTTGTGATCTTCCAGGTGCTATATCTGAAGTTCCCTTCTTCCCAGCTTATAAAGCTCTCTCTTGGAATAACAATGACCGCAATTGGGATGATGCTGTTCCTTTATGGAGTATACAATGGTTTCTTCCCGGTAGGTCTTGAGATCGGTAACTTCTTCGGGGGTATCGATAATCCCTGGATATTGATACCCATTGGTTTTGTCCTTGGTTTTCTAGCAACATATGCAGAACCTGCTGTCAGGGTATTGTGCTATCAGATAGAAAAGTCTTCAAGTGGTTACATTAGATCAAAACTTATGCTTTATACCTTGTCGCTTGGAGTTGCTGTATTTGTGGGTATTGCAATGGCAAAGCTGGTATATGGCTTCCCTTTCCTGTATATAATCATACCTGGATACTGTCTTGCCATAATACTAATGTGGCTGAGTGACACGGATTTTATAGCAATAGCTTTTGATTCAGGAGGTGTGGCCACAGGGCCAATGGCTGTCACTTTCCTTATGTCTATGGGTGTTGGTGTTGCCACATCCATAGGCAGGGACCCTGTAATTGATGGTTTTGGCCTTATAGCACTCATAGCTTTGGCACCCATAATATTTGTATTGCTGTTAGGAGTATATATGCGACACATAGGAGGTAAAGAGAATGATTGATGAGAATGGTCTGGTTCTAATTGTAACGATTGTAAAAAAAGGCTGGGGTGATAAAGCTATCAAAGCATCCCGCAAAGCTGGTGCAAAAGGAGGAACCATCGTTTTTGGACGTGGTACCGGTGTTCATGAGAACAAAAGCCTCCTTGGGATGCTTATAGAGCCGGAAAAGGAGGTTGTGCTTACAATAGCTGAGCATGCAAATGCAGATAGGATAATAGATTTCATCAATGAGGATGTGGGTCTTAACAAACCAGGCGGAGGAATAGGTTTTGTGGTCCCTCTTGAAAGGGTGTTTGGGACCGCACATATTATCTGTGATCAGAATAATAGCTGTGAGCTTCATGTTTTGGAAGATGAGATATCAGCTGAGGTTAAAGATAAAAAATAACTCCATTTACCCTTTTATATCTCATCTTCTTTTTTCTTCTGAATTCTGTTTTACTTTGTGAAATCACTTCCGGCCAAAATATAATATACCCAATGCTCCCCAGAAGATCATTACGATCGTTGCCAGTATGAGTACAGGTACCGGTCCGAAGTAGAATATCAGGGGTACAGAAGCAGCTGTAAATACCCCGCCACCAACAACAGGTTCAAACATAAGCTGTTTATAACCAAATCCTTCAAGAGCAGGGGATTTTGTATCCGGATCAGCTATTCTCATAAGTAATAGTCCGCTTGCTGTCATTCCCATGGACTGTCCAAAATTTCCTATGCTCTTCTCGAACCAGTATGTTGGCATCATCATGGGTCCCAGGAAGAAGAAAGCTATAAGGTTCCATACAATACCCACTCCTGCAAGTATTATAAAGGGCATGAGGTTATCGCCAATGACAGAAAGTGAGAGAGTTGCTATTGCACTGACTATCAGTACGTCAAGTGAGAACCCCTGTATCCTCATCATCAGTCCCCGATCAAGTGTCTGATGCACATCGTACCTGTCAAGGAAAAGCTGAAGTATTATTCCACCTATCATTGCCAGGGGAAACAGGGGTATATATGTCAGTAAATAAATTTCAGTTGCCTGCCCCCATGTCATCTCCTCTACCTTGATGAGTGCCTGTAGGATAAGGTAGCCAATTCCGATTGCAATTCCCACATAGGCCATGTGGAGTGAAAGCGGCTCAATTGACTCAGGCCTTGTGGTTATGCTTCCTGCAGATTCCCTTGAATCAAAGTCTATAATCCCTGACAGTGCTTCCAGGGAAATCTCTGAAGGGTCGTCAAGTACCTGGGACTTACCCTTTCTTACACCGTAGTTAAGAAGTGCTATACCGAGTACCACACCAAAGAGGATACCAACGGTGGCAAGTCCAAGAGCAAGATCAGTAGCCTCTGCAAAACCAACCTCTTCAAATGTTTCAGCCATACCCGCTGCTGTACCATGTCCTCCCTCAAATGAGATCTCTATAAGTGCCCCTGCCATGGGGCTTATCCCAAAGAAAGGTGTCAGGATGAGTATAGCCACAAGTATACCGAATACATATTGTCCCCATGCTATTGTCTGGCCGTGGGCTACCTGTGGTCCGGCGATCATCCATATATCCCTTATACCCGGTATCTTCTTTCCAAGGAAAAGGGTTGCAAATATTATATTGATGAAGAGTACGGGCAGTCCTTTCCATACATCCAGCATATCCTGGGGGAATATCCCGCCTGAAAACAATGTACTATCATAACCGGCCCATAAGACTATATATCCTAATATCTCCGGACCAAAGAACAATGCCACAAAACCGCCTATTAGGGAGCTGGGTATGAATAGCTTCTGCAGGGTAGGTGACATAAGCCTGATCCATTTACCTAAAAGCAAAATAACTCCAAGTATTAGAAAACTCATTCCGACCATGGCTGCAGACATAATGATATCCCTCCTACTCATAGGTAATATAATTGTCTTAAAGGGGTATTCTTATTCCATAGTAGGTAACTTATATATCAGTTTGCATCGTTTTTCTTTTTTCTGCTTCATTCCATGCATAACGGATGTTTTTTTAATAAACATGATTAGTTATTTATCATTTTGCTACCATTATTACTCTTATGTCAAAAGAGAGGCCAGAAGAGTGGTCCGGTGAAGCACCAGAAAACGATATTGATCATGAAGGTAGCTTAGCAGGTAAAGAGGAACTTCAGGAGCTAATTGAAGAAAAGCTGGAGGATACGGATAAAGAGAAGGAGAAGTGGTGTAGCATAAATGCTGATACTGCTTTTGATATGGTTGACAGTCATCCGGATGGTCTGAGCCTTCAGGAAGCCGAAGAAAGGCTTCAGAGGGATGGTTACAATGAGGTCACATCAAAACCAGAGCATGGTCCTATCTATCGCTTTCTCAAACAGTTTGCAAGTCCTCTGATATACCTGTTGCTTGCAGCTACTGTTATCACATTTTTCCTTGAACTTTATATAGATGCCATAGTCATACTTGCAGTTGTCCTTGCAAATGCAATGATAGGTTTCATACAGGAAGGTAAGGCTCAGCGTGCACTTGAATCCCTGTCAAAGTTGCTGGTACCTGAGGCACGGGCATTAAGAGATGGTGAGAGCACGGTTCTGCCAAGCAGGGAACTTGTGGTTGGTGACGTTGTAGTTCTTGAAGCTGGTGACAAGATCCCGGCAGATCTTCGATTGTTCTATGTAAAGAACCTTAGAGCGGATGAATCCATACTGACCGGTGAATCCGTTCCGGTGGCAAAGAATATTGATGCCATTGATACAGGCTGTGCCTCTTTTGGTGATCAGAAGAATGTTTGTTTTGCAGGTACCCTGATCACCCAGGGTCAGGGAAGGGGTGTTGTAGTTGCTACGGGGGACAAAACCCAGATCGGTAAGATATCGGAGTTCATACGGGAGAGTAAGGATATATCAACACCTCTTCTGCGCAAGATATCACGCATGAGCTTTGTGCTTTCTGTTGTTATTGTTGCAATTGCTGCTTTGACCTTTGCAGTGGGACTGCTTCGGGGATATGACACCGTGGACATGTTCATGGCATCTGTAAGTCTTGCAGTTGCTGCTATACCTGAAGGCCTGCCTGCGGTCATCACTATATCCATGGCCATTGGTGTCAACAGGATGGCCTCCAAGAACACGATCA
>PXAV01000105.1 GCA_003565715.1 Methanosarcinaceae archaeon | reverse complement strand
TATTCCATCAGCTTCATAAAATACGTCATTTGACCTGAATTCGGCATCCAGTGATTCAAATTCAGAAAGGATCGCCTCAACTGCACCTGTCTGTCTGAAAATATAGATGTTGATTATACATGCTCCATCCAATTGGGGTTCTGAATTTCCCAGTATAGTTGAAGTCTCTGTAATTACATCTTTTTCGATGTCAAACTTGTATGACATAGTACAGTCCCTATCCGAATCATGGAATTCATATTCTTCATTCATTTGTATCACTCAAATATCATAAATGGTTTCAGCATGCAGCATCTTCATTCAGCGTGTTTCTCCTAACCCGGGACTCTTTCCGTCTTCTGGGATCCAGCATACCATTTGAATCCTTAAACAAATGGTTTCCTGAATGTTCACTCCGGAAGAACGCATAGTGCAGCACAGACCCGTTAAACACAAGTGCTGAGCCGACAACTCCGTTGCCTGTGAACCTCCAGTCATCTCCAAGACCGATCGAAGGGTAGCATTCAGATCTGCACAATGTTGCTTCTTTCACAAATCTCATGGCTTCATCCGCTGTAACATCGCCGTTTTCACCTTCACTATAGATAGCTTCAGTTGCATAGGACCTTATGAGCTTTGCATGGAGCAGCGCATATTTTTCATGACTGGATATCATCTCCATACCTACCGGTTTCCCGTTGACAAGGACCACAGAACCTTTTTGTTTTTTCACTATAGGAAAAGCGTTAACATAGTCCTCGAGCCTCGGTTTGAGGTGTTCGAAAGTATCCCGCATGGCTCCGGTGGATGAAGAAGCATTTACAAAAGATGCCTCTGTGCAGATATTTTCCCATACCTGGCCCTGGTCAGAGCGGAAACTACTTTCATTAAACAGATTCTGAGTGACTGAGGCACTTCTGTTCTTCCTTGTCCTGTGAGACATGAGCACATCTGAGTCCATGAAGGTCTTTGTACTGTAGCTCCAGCGTCCCTGCTCGGTGCAGCTTACAGGTATGTTCACCTTCGATAGTGAGGGGACCAGGATAGTAGTGTTCACTGCACGGTTCTGTTTTGCCCCAGCAAGTTCCTCCCCGTCAAGTATCAGCACCGGAACATGGCCTGTGTTCACAGCTACAAGTTCAGGAACTGAACCATCCATGCTTATTTCATGTACGTTTAAGCTGCCGTTTTCAAGTCCCTCTTTAAGGGTAATGTATCCTCCGACCATGTCATTGTCATAGCACATTGGTACAACAGCCATATTATTGAACTCTACAACCTTTCCCAACCGAAGTCCTCCCAGCACTTCTCCCACAATACTTTCCATGTGAATCCTCCATAATCCGGTTCTGTCTTTTCCTGTACAATTGGATCTAAAGGTCCCGGGCACCAGGCCCAGGACCTTGATCGTTACCCCCCACCAATGCGCGGGTCTTACCACCTGCCTGTAAAGGCAATCTCTTATATGCATATCTAATACATAAATATTATGTTTAATTGTTAATCAAAAAATAAATCATAATATCTTTTATAAAAAAAGACCACAGCAATGAAAGATCACACCTGAGTCAACAAATCAGAAAGCTCAACAGTTCTGGACTCAGATCGGGGCTAAATGAACTATATTCAAAATGAATTAATTCGCTAATTTAAAATGGGTCAAATTAGAATGCCTTGGATAATTTTACATGCGATGAAAAAGCTGCTACATGTTATTTCTACCATACAGTTCCCGGAAAGGCTCTAAACTCTGATCAAAGCCAGAAGAATGTACAGATTCTTTTCTAAAACCTCTGAATGCTAATATAATTATCAGGATCAAAGGCTCACTTATCTGTGAAGATTTTATAGGATGTGAGCTTTTAGTTAAACATGGATAAGAAATGTAGTAGAACAGTTCTTGGCATTGCCGTAATATGGGCAGCAGTCATTTTTGCATCTGCATTTGTATTGAAAGGCGAATTCATACAGTTGATTCCTATATATGGAGCAGGGGCAATAATGTGTATACTTCTTACAGGAAATCTCTGTAACACTAATAAGTGAACTGAATGCAAAAAAGATGCAACCCGGGACTTGCATGCATTGCTGGCTTTACTTATAGGTCTTGGTAAAATGTACAATGATGAGTTTGGAAAATGTTGGGTGTGTGGAGAGGGGATGACTAGTGGTGAACCGAATCAATGACAATTCCACACACCTACATCTTATTATCAATTAAGCTATATAATATATTTTAATATACTATTTTATATTATAAATACAGCTTAATAACTAATTTATATTTAGAGCATCCTCTTGCTAATTGTATTCACAAACCTTTTTTTAGAGATACTATTATTGATCCCTTCAAAGTCCTTCTATCATTTTAGCTCTATTGTGTGTTCTATTTCCATGTTCATTGTAAGGACCTTAAGAACTATGAAAATATCTTAGATGCGGTTTTTTGCTTCTATCTTGCATCTTACAACCGGAGCAAACTGCAAAAATGTCACGTTTTAGACAATAAGAAGGATGTATTTGTACACCTGTTCATTAGCAACCATGGGCACTACAAGACCCCATCAAACATATCCGCCCTCTTCGTATGAATCGGGATCAATATCTCCGGCCTAATCTCTCTGATCATTCCCTTCAGCTCCTCAGCACTGGCATGGCCTGAAGCATGAGCATTCTCATGTCTTATCCCGAAATGCTTAAGCCAGTTCTGTTTTCGTTCTTCATCAAGTTCCATCTCCTCGCAGAAAGGCTCACATGAGGATTTTATCCAGAGAGCATCTGATGGTTTTATATCTGCAAGTTGGCTAATCTCCCACATGCTCATAGACACAACATAACTTGCCGGAGATCCCCTTAGATCCTCACATGTGATGGAATTTGGACGATGGACATAATCGCGTTCCCATTTTGCATAATCCTGATCCACCTGTTCCTGTACAACACCTGTTTTCCCTATCAATCCCCAGCTTTTCCTTGGCACAAGGATCATCACATCATCCAGGCAGAAGGGGCAATGAGGGCCAAGGGACTCCACAAGATAGGCAAGCTTCAGGGAAACGACAAAATGCCGTCCATTATCCCTTGCAGCAGTGAAGATGCTGCTGGTCCGGTCGATATCTCTGATAGGATGCTCCACAAAAACCATTCCTTCAGAAATGGAAATCAGTTCACTGATCCTTTTTTGTACTTCTGGCTCGCTATCCCTATGGTCACTGTCAATGCGAGTACCTTCGCACAGCATCCATCTGGGACTGGCTTTATGTGCCTTTTCTACAAATTCCCTGCTTAGATGTCCATTTGAACCATGGAATCTAATATCCCCGGTGTAGACAATACTTCCTTCATCGGTGTAGACAATGAACCCGCAGGCTCCGGGCAGGGAGTGGTCCACAGGGACCATTTCCACTTCCATACTGCCAATGGATACTCTTCTGTCCGTTTCCATTACACAAAGTTCCCTTTTGTGAATATAATCCCATTTCTTTCTATCCACCCTGGAAAGGCCACCATTTTTGTTAGTATAGAAACGGAAAGCCTCACATGCGTAAATAAGATCTGAAAACGCATTGCTTCCGGTGTCCTGAAGACATCCTAGTATTATTTTGCTAGCCTCTGTACAATATACAGGAATATCCCATCTTAGAAAATGAATATACTGAGCATGGTCTGCATGGGCATGTGACAGGAACACCGCATCAACTGACCTCTCCTCAGGGAGTCTGCCCATATGGCACAAATAATCTTCCCTGTAGATCCCTTCCATATCAGGCAGCAATCCAAACTCGAAGAGATCACCAAGTCCTGAACATTTCCTGGGATTCAGGAATTCCGAGAAGAATAAGCCGTTCTGCTTAAAGCTCATTCCAAAATCCAGAAAGACCCTTGTTCCCTTATGCTCAATGAGGATCTTGTTACCACCGATCTCCCCCTCCCCGCCTAAAATTTCAATTGAGACCACTTTTACACCCTTACCACTTTTACACACTTATATCCTGTTTTATTTCTATACCCTCTACACTGAAAATATCTCTAATATTATTTAGAATATAATCTGCTTCAACATGATAAGTTTCGTTGATATTACGGTCACCATATAATGCATACGCTGTGATCATCCCCGCCTTCTTGGCAGGCTCAATATCCCTTCGGAGACTGTCGCCGACAAAAAGCACCTCTTCCGCTCTCAGCCCTGTACTGGAGAGGGCCTGATAAAAAACGGTCATATCAGGTTTTTTGGCTCCAGTGATGTCTGAAGTGATTATATGATCGAACACCCTGATCAATTTCAGCTTTTCAAGCCTTGCCATGGCATTTATGCGGCTGGCATCTGTGACAATGGTCAATCTGATATTCTGTCCTTTAAGCACTTCAAGTGTTTCTTTCACATCGGGATATAGCAGTATAGTCTCAAGTTTTGTATCATTGTATATCTGATAGCAATTATCAAAAACATGTTCAGAGTAAACATTGATATCTGTAAGATAATCCCTGATATGCTCCGGACTTTCAAAGTTGTGTTTCTTCCTCAAAAAATACATAAGCAGCTCTTCAGCATTCCCCGCTCCAAGATGATCAACTACGGCATTACATGATGCTATCTTTGCCTCTACAAGATCAAAGAGCGTATTGTCCATATCAAACATTATACCCTTTATTTTGAAATCCCCAGTGCCATCAGCTTTCTGCATATTCCTAGCTCCTTTGTAAAAGTCTCAAAGAGTTTCCTGTCCTGGAACATCAGTTTCAGGGAGTCATCATCCCTGCCTTTGTGTCCGAATTCCCCGCATATGATCACCGAGTTGCATTTAACAAAACCGTTTACAATAGCAAGCCAGTAGAGAAGCTTTACTAGCTGATCAGAACTGCACTCCTTTACATCCAGACTGGAAGGATACGTGAGATGGAAACATTCCGGTCCCTTTCCCTCGCATAGATTCGAAGCATTCGTATCGGCTGTAAGGAACACAGGATATGCGTAACTGTTCTCTGCATCGAAGCTGCGCACCGCCTTGACTATGATAATATCATTTTTCTCACTGTGGGTCGTTGAAGGTAGCTCGGCTTTTATCTCAAGTACATGCTCCCTGATATGATGATATTCCTTCATGGCCACATGGGCAGCTTTCCGTGCCTTTTTCATTTTCCTGTTCTCAAGGTTCTCCAGCAGTTCTGCATGGTAATGAGCACATTCCTGCATCTCATGTATATGGAAAGGTTTGTACTTGTAGTTAACAGAACTCTCTACCTCATTATAGACCGTATCCACCACAAGATAGCGCGGATTTTTTATATAGGTGGCCTGGGACGGAAATCCCTGGTACAGCATATTGGTATCAAGGGCAAAATAGACAATTTTACCCAACTTTTCATATACTTTTATCATATCTTTGAAATCATCAAGATCGTCATACTCAATTATCTCGCTCAAAAGCATACAATATCTTATATCATCAAATGAAGGAAACTCATTGACATATGTACTGTAATCCTCATACAATACTTCAAAATCATCCTCATCGGACAGGACACGGAGCCTGTAACCATCACCTGAGGTCTTTGCCTGTATCAGTTTAAGGTCAAAGAGCGGATAATCGACAACTATTGATTGCTCTTTGACAAGGTTCAGCAGTATATGCAGCTCATCCCTCTGAACGATCACACTGTTCTCCACCAGCTCATTATCCATGCATAGCCCTCACAACCTGTTCTTTAAAATCGTTCAATTGCTGTATCTGATACGGTATCATCATGTAAGGTCTGGGAACCGTCTCTTTGATCGAGAGATAGAAAATATGCTCAACATCTGAAAGATTAATGGGTAAAAGTGTACCGGCAACCAGGGTCTTCTTCCCGGGAGTAATATCAATTGCTATCACGTCACCCTCTTTTTTGCTTTTTTTGATAAGCTCAATGACGTGTCGGACCATCTTAACAAAGTCATGATCGCAAGTAGCACCACATGAGTATTCTGATATCATTTCATACCTTATAGAAGGTGATATCTCAAATTCCTCTGACAGGACCTTCAGACCATTTACAGTAGTTTCTACCTCTTTTAGAAGCTTCTCACTGGAATTGCCTTCTGCAAAGAGCACCACCTCGTCCGGGAAGAATGCTCTCTCACGCAAGACGGCATGATATGAGTTCAGAACTGCCCATACAGAGCGTCCCAGCATTGTGATGTATATTTTTTTTGGGGTTTTCTCAGCCATGTGATCACTTAATAATCAATTGTACGATATCCAATAAGTTCATAGTCCATGTTATTTGATACAATGAACAAAAATACTCACATGTCCAGTTCAATAACACCCACATCCGGAACAATACTCTTGAACATATCAACAGTTCCCGGATGGCAGGTAAAATAGAGCACCTGGTTTGATAAACTAAGCTCATGGATAGAACTGATAGCATTCCTGCTCCTGACCGGATCAAAGTTGACAAGGATATCATCGAATATGATGGGCAGTGGTTCAGAATGCTTGCCAAGCTCTTTGATGAAACCAAACCTAAGCGCTAGATAGAGCTGTTCTGCAGTTCCTCTGCTTAGCTCAGCTATATTTTTACGCTTTCCACTCATATCTTCAACAAAGATGTCCGAAGAATCCAGAGGAGAATATATCCTTTCATATTTTCCCCCAGTGATATTGGAGAAGAACTTCTGCGCCTCAGTAATAACAGCAGGCTGCCTTTCTTTCTCATATTTATCCATCGCCTTTGAAAGAATATACTGTGCGATCGAATATGTTGCCCACTCTCTTGACTTCTCATTGAGTTCTTCTTTGAGGGTTTCAAGTTCTAACCGCAGCTTAGAGCCTTCATTATCTCCCTCAAGCTGCCTTATTTGGTTTCTGATGCTTCCCTTCTCATCGTTCAGGGACTCAAGAGCACTCTCTATAGCACTTAACCTTTCAGCAATTTCAGTTTCCTGTGTCTTCAGCATTTCAGGCTTCGAACTTTTCAGCTCATCAATGATATTCAGATGATCCTCGTTATTACCTGAAATTTTCCTTAAATGTGACTCTGCAATCTCGTATCCATTTCTTGCCTGTACTATCTCTTCCCATATCTTTGCGTTCTTAACAAAATCTTCTTCGCTATCTGCATTTGCTTCATGGAGAAGGGCAGTCATGTCGCCTGAACAGCCAGAGAGTTTATCTTCAGCTTCCCGAAGGCTGAGAAGAAGTCTAGTATTCTCTAAGGCCAGGTTATCGAGCTGATTCTTTTTACTGAGCGTCTTTTCCAAATCCCCGCGGAGAATCTCAAGTTCTGTGTCAGACCCAAGTCCTTTACTCTTTTTTTCACAAGCATCAAGGACAGATTTTATTCTGTTCTCATATATCTCAATAGAACGACCGCATATGCCGATCTTTTCAGTCAGTTCCCCTATCTTATCCTGGATCTCATAACAACTTTTGATACCTGCAAATATATCAATAATACTTTCAGTTGTCATCTCTGAGGAGAGGTCATACTTTGCAAGCCATTCAAGCCACTTTTCCAAAACCAAGTCTCTTTCTGCTTTCTTTTCTTTGAGATCAGCATCAAGCACTTCTAACTGCTTTTCAAGATCCACACAATCTCTTTTCACCTGATCAGCCTTGACCGATTCGGCATATTCAGCATCTACCTCATCACGCAACTTAATAATAGCCATGTCCAGGGAATGCTCCGAAGCATCATAGTTACACATTTCAAAGAGCTTTTTTGAATCCTCTTCAAACTCAGTTATGGATAACTCAAATGAGAGTATCTGAGAATTAAGCTCTTCTATAAAGGCCTTTTTGTCCTTCGCTTCTTTAATAAGGGCAAGCTTATCGTGCATATTCTCTGGTTCTATGTCAACGTCCAGGTTGTATGAAATAAGCCATTCCTTCCATTCACTTTCTGCTTTTTGATAAGCAAATATCTTCTCTTGCAGCTTATTTTCAAGCTGGGTATGCTTTTCTTTAGATTCGTCCCTTTCCTTTTCAAGTTCCTTCCTCTGCAATTTGAGCTCTGAAGCCGACTTAAGGCCAAGAGCGTATTCTTTAAGTTCATCATATCTGTCTTCAATCACAGAGATCTCAGGTATGTCTTCAAAACCACATGAAGTAGCATCTTTGATCATCTTTTCCCTGAGGGACAGGATATCCTTCTCTATCTGTTCCTTTGCATTGCCAGATTGAGCAGAACCTGTGTTGTGCACAGGAAGCTTAGAATTCTTACTGGAGCTCTTCGCAGATACTGAATAGATTACGGCTATAGCTAACAGGCCTACGCACGCGATAATGCCTCCCTGCATGTTATCGTAGAAATAGCCGGTTGCAAGGGCCACAATACCCATTATCCCAAAAGTGCCTGCCGGCCACATGGGCATACGCTGACCATTTGTAACCGGTGTCTGTTTAAGCATGGAAAAAACCTTCTCATCCCTTTCCAGAGACCTGAGCTCCATCTCCTTTTCTTTAAGAGAGGGATAGCTTGCCCTTAGGCCTTTCAAAAGAGCAACAATCTCACGGTTCATGTTTTCGGGGAGCTGTACATCTATAGCACTGATCTTAGAATCGATACCATTGATACTATGTTCAATTCTCTTTATTTCATCTGTAATCAACTCAAGCCGTGTTTCAAGGTTGCGGATGTTTGATTCCGTATCCTCTAAAGCAGATGCTAAGACTTTTATGCGGACTTTTGCACTTCTGGAAAGATCAAAGCTTTCCAGCATGTTTTCATCCCACTCCTTGCCAATATCCTGCAATACTTGAGTAAGCTCTTCCTTCTTTTTATCCAGTTTTATCTTATCAGAACTTACTCTGTCAATATTTTCATTATAAACTGCAACCTGATCTGCCATTTTCAGAATGGAAGGCCTCTGCCCCAGTAACGCTCCTGAAATGTTTTCTGGACCCTGGCTTTTGCTTGAGATCGAATCTTTGACAAATTCGATTCTATGGCATAGTTCCCTGATCTCGCCATCAATGATCTGCAGTTCCCCATGGCGCTTGCGTACAGCATCAATTGCAGGTATGGACCTGTCAAAATTATTCAGTTTATCTTCATCCCAGTCCGGCCCAAGTTCATCAAGTTTTGTCTCAAGTCTTTTCTTTTCCTCCTTTAATGAGGAGTTCAGCTTTGGAAGCTCATCTCTTTCTGCGTTGTACTTCTCGATCCCGTTACCAAGTTCAAATATGATGTCCTTCTGGGCCAGGAGGAGTTCATCTATCCCAATACTACTTTGTTCCTCACTGTTCCTTTCAATAGAACTTTTCAGATCATCAATGTTTTCATCCAGGACCTGTATCTTCTCTTTGAGACTGTTGTATCTATTAAGTCCATTCTCAGGAAAACTGTCGATCACTGGAAGTTCTTCAAGTTTATTGCTATGTATCTGAAGGTCAACCCAGTCGTCCCAGACTGACAAAAGGCCCTTAATATGTTCCTGTTCTTTCAGGCGAGCTGACTTTTCGTCCTTAAGGTCGGTTATTTCTTTTTCTTTTTTCCTGATGTCACTGTGTAGCAGATCATATGCATGCTGCCCGTCTTCAATTTCTTTTATCTGCTGCTCCAATGTCTTAATTGTGCTGAAAAGAGTATTTATTGGAGGTTTTCTCCCGGATGGTTTGAATAAGGTCTTTTTCTTATCATCAAAGAAATAGTTTATTTCCGGGATGGAGGTCGCACCTATTCCGGTTCCTGCACTATAAAGTTTTCCGCTGATGGAGCTACCATTCAGTTTATCGAAGTCCTGTAGTTCGTCAAGGCCAAAGGCATAAACGTTCTCAAAAACAGTTTTGTCTGCACTACCAAGTATTTTTCTAAGTTCTGCCTCTCCTTTAACGGTACCATCTGCAAGATACAGTTTAAACCCCTTGCTTAAGTATCTTTCAATTGTATAACTGCTCCCGTCAGTTGTATTTACTAAAAGCCTGCCACCATGAAGACCACCGTTAAAAGGGGTATATTGATTATGGTTACTTCTTTTATTGGGGAAATCAAAAAAAATTCTCCGGATGAATGAGAGCAAAGTAGACTTACCTGCTTCGTTCTTACCATGCAGTACAGTTATCCCTTCCTCCAGGTCGTGGATGGGAAAATCATTGAACTTACCAAAACCGTCTATACTCAGATCAGTTATTCTCATACTCAGCCTCCGGGATAAGCTTGTCCAGAAGCAGCTCTTCTGCAGTCCTTAGGACCCTTGTCCTCTCTTCTTCATCAAGGGACATTAGCATGTGTCTTATTTTTCCTTTCCCAAAAAGCTCATGTAAAGGACTGTCAAGTTCCCGTAGGCGATCACTGTCAGAACAGAGCTCGTCGCTTATGCTCAAAAGGTCAGATATGAAGTCCTGTCTGCTTAAAAGGTCTTCTCGTTCAAAGGGAAAAGATGTTTCGTCCTTCAACCTTTCTAACCAGACAGAACCAGGCCCCTGGTCATAGTTGTCACGTAAGTGTTGCACAAGATCACTCAAAAACCCATCCTTTATGAGGGACCTTTTCAATGGGCTTCGGCCTGTGAGAACTAATCTGCAGATCACGTACTTGCCTTCTGAGATCCCAGAGAGCTTATCCATCTTTTCTTCAAGCTGTTCTATGAGACTACCCTCTGTTTCCAGTTCGCTTACAGATAGCTCTTCAACACACCAACGAACAGAATCAACCGGGACAAAATCGACATTAGTGTTACCTTTTTTGTCTACTTCCACTACCATACATCCCCTCTCTCCCGGTTCACCCGGGTCTCTGCCCTGTGGATTACCGCAATAGACTATGAAAGGTTCTGTTTCGATGAACTGTGGTTGATGTATGTGCCCAAGGGCCCAATAATCATAATTTGTTTCTCTAAGGTCCTGGATATTGCAAGGTGCATAAGGATAGTGCCTTTCTCCTGAGCCGACTGTACAATGAAGCATGCCTATTGTATATGGAGATCCAGGGTCCTTTTTCTGAAAACCTTTTGCAAGGTTTTCTTTAATGTGTTTTTCCCGATAGCTAATTCCGCTGATATTTGCTATAACTCTTTCATTCCTGCTCATTGCAACGGTTTCTAAATGATCACCACTGAACACTTTTACATTATCGGGCCATTTCAGGCTTGCAGACCATCCACTGAGGGGGTCATGGTTCCCATGTGTTATGTATGTTGCAATGCCGGCATCAGAAAGTCTTTTGAGACCCTCGAGGAATTTCAGCTGTGCATAAAGACTTTTGTCAGCGCTATCGTAAATGTCACCAGCTATCAGAAGAAAGTCTGCGCTTTTGTCTATGCAAAGATCAATGATCTTATTGTAGGCTGCAAATGTCGCTTCTGTCATTACATCACGCAGCTGGGGATCGATATCAGACAGTCCATGAAAAGGACTGTCCAGATGAAGATCTGCTGCATGTACAAAGATAAACTCTGTATTTTTATTGCTTTTTGATTTTTTTTTAACAGCCATGTGAAGAAGACCTTTTAATTTGTTCTAATTACATAATATAAAATTTAATATTTATACTTTGAGTTTATTTCAAAAAACCAAATAATATTTTTCTAATACCTTGTAAAAAAACAATTTCTAATGATAATTTAAAACATTTTAAACCTTTAATACTGTCATAGATTCTGAAAAATTTCATAAATTCGGTGATTTTAAGTGCCAGCTAATAATATTAACAAGATCATATGTTCACTGATATTAGCTAAATTAACTAAGTGTCGTGGTCTTTTAAATTAAAGAGACAGTGTAAAATCATGCTGATTTTTTTATGATTAGGTTAAAATCAAATATGGCATAGTTTTTCTAAGAGCCCAACAGCTTTATTTGTTAAAAAGACAAATATTCTTTAATAGGTTGTATTGAATGAAAAAGGAAAAAAAAAATTTAAACTCAAATCTCAGTCCTAAGGTTCGGGAGCAGCTGGAACACATGAAAGAAAATGAATTCAAACTGGATAACTTTGTTGAATCCATAGTTGAGTTAAGATTTTATGATGCTCTTGGAAAGAAGAAAAGAAAATAGGACATTTAATACGAGAAATAGCTCAGATAAAACTAAAATTCATATCTCTTGGAGTTTTCACAACACTTAACTGTCAGTTATTCTCTTCTTCATTCAAATTTCCTTTAAACTTAAAACAAATAGCTTTTTTCACTTGTTCCGGCAATAAATTTCTATCATTTATAAAATAAATAAATTTTGATGAACCAAAAAAGATAACTGATATTTCCTTGAATTTACAACAGAGCTCGCAAAATAACAAATCAGGAAGTATTACCTAATCATATATTCTAAGAATGGTAAAGTTATTGTATGAATAAACATATATCACCGATCTGGTGATCTGACACAAAAAAGTTGCACTTAAAAAAGATTATGCTCTATCGTAAAAACTACAAATAAGCAAACATTAAATACTATACTTGAAAACAAAATCCTCAGACATTGTTTAAATAATGCTGAAAATATCAATATTATATTTACTTTACCTTATTTAAATCAGATATTTATTAGAATATTACACTGTATAAATTTTCTGCTAGATTATAGCCAGAACCAAACAGGGACTGAAAAGAGGAAACCCGATGCCTATTATAAACCTACCATATGAAGATCTTGAAAAATTGACAGGTACAGACAGGAACACTATCATCGAGCGCATACCTATGATCGGTGCGGACATAGAGCGCATAGAAGAAGATTCCATAGATATCGAGTTCTTCCCGGATCGCCCCGACCTTTATAGTGTTGAGGGAGTTGCACGTGCAATGCGTGGTTTTCTGGATATAGATGCAGGATTTTGTGAATATGATATAAGACCTTATACCATTGAGATAACAAAGGACGAAAATATTGATTCTGTCCGTCCGGTATTTGGCTGTGCCATAGTGCGTGGTGTGACCTTCAGTTCAAATGCTATCAAAGCCCTTATGGAGCTACAGGAGTCCCTTCACTGGGGACTTGGGCGTGACCGCAAGAAAGTATCCATAGGTGTACATGATCTGTCAAAGGTCCAGGCTCCTTTCCGTTACATTGCAGCAGACCCGGGTTTTAGATTTGTACCCCTTGATTTTACCGATCCTATGACCATGAGCGAAATACTTGAGAAACATCCTAAAGGTACACGTTTTGCGCATATACTGGACGGTCTTGACAAGTATCCACTTATCATTGATTCTAATGACAATGTGCTTTCCTTCCCGCCTATTATCAATGGTACACTGACCATGGTCACTGAGGATACAACAGAGCTTCTGGTCGATGTGACGGGACTGGGTAATGAGGTATACGTTGCACTGAACATCGTTACGACAGCACTTGCAGAGCGTGGTGGTGAGATCGAGTACGTCAAGGTCATTGAGGCTAACGGAGAAGAGAAGATCCCACTTGATCTGAGCCCTGCTATCAAGGTGCTTAGTATATCAGAGGTAAATGGTCTTATAGGCATGGACCTTTCTGCTGCTGAGATAATAAGGCAGCTCAAAAGAATGGGATTTGGGGCCACAGAGCTTGATGATAAGAGGATTGAGGTAAAAGTTCCCCGCTACCGTGCTGATATACTTGACAATTCCGATATCATTGAAGATATAGCAGTAGGCTACGGTTTTGACAGGATACCTGCAATCTTTCCCATGAATGCCACAGTGGGCAGATCCCACAGGCTCTCTGAGCTAAGTTCTGATATAAGGGAGATAATGACAGGACTTGGTCATTCCCAGGTAATGCCTTTTACACTGACCAGTGAGAAGGTACACTTTGAATTGATGTGCAGGGAAGTGACCGATGATGTGACACACTTGCTTCATCCAATTAGCGAGGACCAGACAATGGTGAGGACCAATATACTGCCAAACCTTATGGAGATCCTTTCCCTTAACCAGCACAGGGAGCTACCACAGCGTATATTCGATGTTGGAGACGTAGTTATCAATAACAATAATGGTATGCATCTTGCAGGGGTGTCTATCAGCCCACAGGCCAATTTTACAGAGGTCCGTGAACTTGTGGATGCCATAATGCGTGAACGTGTGGTACCATATGAGGTAAGGGAGTCAGATGACCCTGCTTTTACAGAGGGCAGGAGAGCTGATATACTTGTAAATGGAAAGAAGGTCGGTGTGATGGGTGAGATCTTCCCACAGGTGATAGTTAACTTTGGCCTTGGGCAACCAGTAGTGGGATTTGAGCTCGATCTTCTGGAATGAGCCATTTATGTAGGCTTTATTTTTAAGGAAAAAGTTAACGGGCCTGCCGCGATTCGAACACGGGTCGATGGGTGTCTTCGTACAGTTTGGTACATCGAAGCCCATCAGGATGTCCTGGCTACCCTACAGGCCCAAAAAGTAACTACTCCATGCTACAGGCATTATTATAGTTTTCTATTGGTATTTTCAGCTAAAAAATTCCATATAATATATTTGCGGCTATCGCCAGAAGCAAGATACCAAGTACTTTTCTCAGGGTCTCTGCTTTTACTCTGCTGTGCATCATCCTTGAACCTATCTGTGCACCAATGAAGGCAGCTGCTGCAACATAGACAACAAAGGCAATATCAGGTTCCCATGTCCACAGATGTGAAAAAAAAGCAAAGGCTGATACAAAAACAACTATGAACCCAGAAGTGGCTATTGATACTTTGATCCCAAAACCCAATACAATAAGCATAGGGACTATAAAGGAACCTCCGCCTAAACCCAGCAGCCCTGAAAGAACTCCAATTGTAAAAGCTCCACATATTATTAGACGTTTTTTACTGCTGTCATCAAGCTTTTTTCCCCTGTAGAACTTCTCAAATCCTGCAAAAAGCATCTCAACTGCAATGAAAATCATCTGTATGCTGAATATGATCAATATTAGGTTTGTGGGAGCAAGCATTGAAAGATATGCTCCAATCGGTGTCCCTATTGCAGCAAACAGTATCACGGGAATTGCTACCTGAAGGTCCACCATATTTTTGCGCAGGTATATTATAGCCGCAGAACTGGAAGTCACAATGTTAAGCAGCAGGGCAATTGTAATTGCACTTTTAAGTTCCATTCCCGTGCCATAGAAAAAAGGCACGTAGAATATGGCCCCTCCCACACCAAGCATGGAGAAAAAAGCAGAGGTCAAAAATACAATAAAAACTATTATAAGATTCTCCACATCAACACTTCCTTTGCATCAATGCTGTTAAAGGATATATGATCTTATCTAATGACTACAAGCTATTATAAAAGTCAATGCTTTTCAGCAGATATGCATAAAAAAGTCGAAACAACTCTTATTTTTTATGATACTATCTGCTGAAATAACATTTTCAGACACCGGTTTTTATAATCCATGCACAATATATGGACCAAATATCATAAAGAGGAATGATATCAGGATCGTTAATGCAAAGATTATGGCGATAAGTGATGCAAGGTTCTCTGCTTTTTGTTCATTGCCTGTTATCCTGGATATGAATGCACTCATATAATCCCTGAATATATGACCTCCATCTAATGGAACAGCTGGAAGGCAGTTAAAAAGCCCGACATAGAAATTAAGCCAGCCTATCCACAATAATGCGTTTGCAAGCCAGAAAAGTCCCATGCCTAAAGGTTCAGCCCATCCAACAGGCTCATAGAACTGGGCAAGATTCTCACTGAAACCTGGGAACCCCTCACCTGCAAATCCTATTATCGGTAATCCCAGCAATATTATCCAGCCGGCAGGTTCCATAAGCAGTTTTGGTATGCTCTTTAGAAGGTCAAGATAGGCAGTAGCCGGAAATTCTGCTACCTCTATCCCCAGCTGTGTCATGACCTTTCCGTCTCTGGGTGTCATGACCCCAAGGAAACCCTTTTCAGGGATATCGGGGTGCTCTGCAAGAGTTACTGTGTATTCTTTTATTTCGGACTCTTCTGTCTTCAGAGTGAAGACCATTTTTTGGTCCGGAAGGCTTTGATCCATTATATCCTGGAAGTCGCTGTATGAACGTATTGGTTTTGAATCAATGTAAACAATACGCATACCTTCCTCTATATCCGCTATGTCTGCAGGCGCACCATCTACGATCTCCTGTATCATCAAGCCGGCGGGATCTATATCAGTTTTGATCACTTCCAGATCATATGATGATATCTCTCTGTCATAAGCCGCATAGACAGTTACAACTTTTCCTCTGTCAACAGCATCCAGATAATTCAGCATATCACTGACATTGTTCATCCTGGTGTCATCTATCTGTGTGATGACCATCTTTTCCCTGATACCTGCTGCATATGCAGGGCTATCTTCATCCACGCCAACTATAACAGAGTCTCCCAATGTTGAGAATGCTCCAAGCACAGGACCGAACAAAAGGCTGAAAGCCAGAAGTGCCACTACAAAGTTTGCCATTACCCCTGCTGCAAGGATACGGGACCTTTGCTTTCGGCTTGCCTTCTTTTCATTGGTGCTTACAGCCTTTTGTATGGATAGGCTCTCAACACTGTCATCTACATTGATACCAAGCCTCCTGTCACCGTAAGGGTCATGCTCTTTTTTCCTTGGCTCTTCCCTTTTGCCAAACAGCTCTTCCTCATCAGGTTCTGCAAATCCTCCAATTGGTAC
>PXAV01000099.1 GCA_003565715.1 Methanosarcinaceae archaeon | reverse complement strand
TAAGGTTGGCTTCAAGCACCAATGCATCGATCTCAGAATCAGTGACAATATATTCAATATCATCTATATTTCGGACAAGTGTAACGGTCTTTGGGGAAAGATTTCTGCTTGACTGGAAATACTGACGTACCCTCCTACCAAGGGATTTGGCCTTCCCAACATATATAATGTCTCCTGAGCCATCTTTCATCAGATAGACACCTGGTAATTCCGGAAGCTTCTTTGGGTCTGCCTTCATATCAGATACATTCAGTGAATTTTTTGTCAATCAGACGCGGGAAGGTAAGGTTGATTATTGTCTTGAGGTTTATAATATCCTCGCGATTATATTTTAGCAGCAGCTCAAGTGCATCATCATCCCCACCCTCATACTGGCGCCACAGGCGCACAGCATCAAAACCACTCAGTCCAACTGTCTCCTCATCTCTTGATATGCCAAGGTCACACTCGATCTTCTTCAGACCCCCTGTCAGACATATGCGCCGCAAGGGATACATCAGATCTGCATGTAAATGGTTAAACTCTATATGTGGGAACTCGGACCTGATGAACGGAAGATCAAACCTTGCTCCGTTGAACGTTACAAGGAATTCATATTCAGGAAATACATCAACTATATCTTCAAGGTCTATTCCTTTTACATAGGTCCTTGCATCTTTTCCATCATATATACCCACAACAGTTATGGAAGAGTTGCCTGGAGAAAGGCCAGTGGTCTCTATGTCAACATAGGCAACCTTTCCTGAGAATTCACTGAATGCACGCCAATGTTCAGCATTTGGGAGAGTTCTTGCAAAGAACTCAAAGTCCCGGGATTCCAGACGTTCAAAAGACTCTTTAATACCTGCTACTACCATATTCTTCCTTGTTTTGGATATATGGATATCTTCTTTCCTATCCATAAAATCATTCCATGTCCTCACACCACTGGACCATATTCTCTTTTCCACGGTTTGGCCGATACGTGGCATATGAATGTACGTACTTGTAAGCATAAAGGTTCCTCTTTTATGATCTTGATAAACTGTGTGGACCATACAGTGTTCTACCTGCAAGTGATAAATAAAAGAAGGTTTGATATATACATGTTGGATTGAATGCCCACAAGTATAAAATGCAAGTGTGAAATAGTGCCTTTTATGATTTTTTAAAAAAGGTTGGATAAAGGAGGAATACATGACAAAGGTTTCGGTTATAGGATCTGGGAATGTAGGAGCTAACACTGTTCAAAAGCTGGCAGAGCTCAATATTGCAGATATCGTGATGGTGGACATTGTTAAGGGATTACCTCAGGGAAAAGCACTTGACATACAACAGGCTGCACCCCTGATGGGATATGATGTGAATGTCATGGGCACCAATGAATATGCAGACATTGTTGACTCGGACATAGTTGTGGTTACTGCAGGAATTGCGCGTAAGCCAGGCATGAGCAGAGATGATCTGCTTGCAACCAACATAAAGATAACAAAACAGGTATGTGACAACATAAGATCATGTGCCCCTGATTCAATAATAATAACAGTGACAAACCCACTGGATATTGTCACCTATGCCGCCCTTAAGTGTACAAATTTTGACAAAAAACGTGTACTGGGAATGAGCGGACTACTTGATTCAAGCCGCTTTGCATCATTTGTTGCCATGGAATTAGGATGTTCGGTAAAGGATGTTAGTGCAATGGTGCTTGGAGGACATGGAGATTCAATGATACCGCTTCCAGAATACAGTTCCGTATCCGGTATTCCATTAAAAGAGCTTATGGACCTTAATACCATTGAGAAGATAGTGGACAGAACAATTAATGCTGGTGCAGAGATAGTTGGCCATCTAAAGACAGGTAGTGCTTTCTATGCACCCTCGGCTGCAATTACAACAATGGTCGAAGCGATACTCAATGACACAAAAAAGATAATTACCGCCTCAGTGCATCTTAATGGAGAGTATGGTATGTATGACATATGCATGGGAGTACCTGTTAAAATAGGAAGAAATGGTATTGAGAAGATAATTGAACTGGAACTCAATGATAAAAATAAAGAGGCCCTACAAAAATCTGCTGATTCTGTCGAAGCAGCAATTATAAAGATTGAAACATTGATAGGGCATTAAAAGGATAAAGTATCAGGATTTATCGATTTACATACAAATATTCATATATAAGTAAAATAAATGAGGGTAGGGATACTATGCGTGCAGATATTACTTCACTTTTCGGATTGAACATCTATACTGAAAACGGTACATACGTTGGCAAGGTTGCAGACCTTGTACTAGACGTGGATGAAAGAGCTGTCAGGGGACTGGCTGTTTCAGATATAAACAGGAATATATTTGAGGTTACTTCAAAAGGCATCATAATTCCTTACAGATGGGTCATCACTTCAGGAGACATCGTACTTATCAGAAATGTGGTGAACAAGTACAGGAAGTACAATAAAAAAGATAAAGAAGAAGAAGAAGATTGATCCATGAAGAGGCGAGAGATCTATTCAGATCTGCGTTGTATACCGCCTTTTATAGTACGTATTGATGGTCGCAATTTCAGGAATGCGCTATCACGTATGGGTTTTCAAAAACCCTATGATGAAAGGTTTACATCTGCGATTGTAAATTCCATAGTGACCTTCTTTAAGAAAAGTGGACTGGGACCTGTTCTTGCATATACGTTCTCAGATGAGATCAGTTTTCTTTTCAAAAATGATGTTTTTGATTGCAGAATAGAGAAAATAGACTCTATAATACCTTCATTCATAAGTAGTGCCTTTACAATGGAACTAAAGCCACAGGAAGCTATAGCCTTTGATTCAAGGGTGATTCCCCTTCATGAAGATGATATTAACCTGTATCTTCAGTGGAGGCAGGAAGAGGCATGGCGTAATTGTATCAACTCATATGCATATCATACACTGTTATCAGAGGGACTGAATGAAGAGGAGGCTGCTATGCAGCTTAAGAGAAAAAAGAATTCAGATATGCATGAACTTCTTTTCAGCAGAGGTCTCAACATATCCAAAGTACCTGCATGGCAAAAACGCGGAATAATGGTATTCAAAGCAAGGGAACAAATTGAAGGATTCAACCCTAATATTAATGAGAAGGTAAAGAGTAACCGAACAAAGGTATTTGTTGACCGCGATATACCACTGTTCAGCTCTGAGCAGGGAAATACATTTCTTAAAAAGGCGATTTCAGGAAACATAGACAGGGACACAAGACAAAGCATTTAAAAGGGTATGTATTAATACACCATATTATTGATAAGGTGAACATATGGACAGACTTGAGCTTATAAAAAGAAATGTGCAGGAAATAGTGACAGAGGATGAACTGAACAAACTTCTGGAAAAAAAGGAACATCCAACTGCCTATGTTGGATATGAGCCAAGTGGTAAGATCCACATGGGACATGTACTTACAGTCAATAAGCTTCTTGATCTTCAAAAAGCAGGTTTTAAGATAACCGTACTTCTTGCAGACGTTCATGCCTATCTAAACAAGAAAGGGACACTTGAAGAAGTTCGGAAGATAGCAGACTATAACAAAAGGTGCTTCATTGCACTGGGACTCAGTGAGAAAGAAACTAATTTTGTGTATGGTTCAGATTATCAGCTTGGAGAAGAATATATACTCAATGTACTAAAACTCACGCGCAACACTACCCTTAACAGAGCCACCAGGAGTATGGACGAGGTAGGGCGGAAGATGGATGACCCGATGGTTTCCCAGATGGTATACCCCATTATGCAGGCAATAGATATCGCCATGCTTGAAGTGGACATTGCTGTGGGTGGAATTGATCAGAGAAAAATACATATGCTTGCAAGGGAAGGGTTGCCATCTCTTGGTTATGCTGCACCCCTTTGCATACACACACCAATAATCCTTGGTCTTGATGGTGACAAGATGTCATCATCTAATAAAAACTTCATATCAGTGGACGATTCAGATGCTGAAATAAAGAAAAAGATGAAAAAAGCTTTCTGTCCCCCAGGAGAAATAATAGGGAATCCTGTAATGGAATTATTCAAATACCACATATGTCCCAGGTATCCTGAAATTATTTTTGATAGACCGGATAAATTCGGTGGTAACCTTGTATGCACCAAGTATGATGATCTTGAAAAAGTGTTCATATCAGGTGAACTACACCCAATGGACCTGAAAAACGGTGCTGCAAAATACATGAATATGATACTTGAAGTAGTCAGAAGCGTATTATGAATGCTTCATTCACTAATGCTAATTTATATATGCTATCCACCAGATATATGCTAAAAAGCAATGTATTGAAATAGCAGGGAAGGGATTTGGATGAAGTACACATTTCAGGACCACACAGAACTACCGTTACAAAGAGATTTTATACAGGATTTAAATAAATTTATAGAAATGGCAAAAAAAGTCCTTCCACTTGAGAACTCGGCTATTGAACTTAGTGAAGAGGAAAAGCATGATATATCTTCACTTGAGACAAGGATCGAAGATCTCGATAACTTCAGCGCAGGTATTGAACAATATGTTGAAGAGCAATCAAATGGAAAAGAGGAAAAAGAAATCCTTGAATGCCGCAATGCTGTTATAGATGCCTGTGTTGACACCAAGAACAGAGAGACCAATGAGCTAAAGCAGGAGCTTGAGAAGATAAAGCGACAGTCTGAAAGTGGAATATACAAGATAGAGATAGACCTGCTAAAAAACATGAACTCACTTTTTGAAAATGGAATATACGGTGCAAAAAGGACATATTCTGTTTACATGAAGGAAGGGAAGTTACAAGGAGTTCTAAAAGCATCCTTTTCCGGAATGGAGTATAATTGTGAACTCATCTATGCCCATGATACACTTTCCATAGGAGAAGCATACGGTGAGCTTTTCTTGCCTACATGGACAAAAGCTGGTATTTTCTCAAAAGAAAACAAAGTTAAAATGTTAGATGTATCAGAATACATAATAAACTCAATAAACTATGATGGAGAGAATAGTTGTGATGTGAGTTTTGAAAGCAAGAAAGGAGACCAGAAATTCAGGGTAGTATCAGATAACGATAACTATCAGATATATCATGGTAACCTTGATATCACAGCTGATGAAGGTTTGCTGAGTTCTGTGAAAATGGAAAATGTAGCAGGACTTGTAAATGATGTCCAGAAATACGTAGAAATGTTCATCCGATCCCAGAAACTTACCCAGATATTGCTGGATGGGAATGATGCTGTTCGCAATAATGAAGTGTTTGACTGTCTTAAGCTCATAGCAGAACAGTATGGTGATATTGTAAGAGAATCTCTTGATAGAGGTTATGTCAAAAACGAGATCACTATCAAAATAGAGGCTTCTGACGGCACACGTACTGAAAAGTATATAACCAAACAGGAGGCTTTCGACCAACTTGCTGAACTTGGAAGTGAGGGTCTGGAACTGGCCAGTATACTTGGCGTGGATTAAGCTTTAGTAGCTTATTCCATTTTTGCTATCTGGTCGGATCAAATGTCGAGGATATCATGGAACGTCCTTTTAGTGATATAAAACAGAGGCTGCAGAACAACGAAGCTATTGTTCTGACAGCACAGGAAGTATCAAGGCTTGTCAACAAAGGAGAAAAGCTGAGCCTAAATGATGTGGATGTAGTAACAACCGCAACAAGAGCCATAATGAGTGGCACATATGCAGTTCTTTCTTTTCCAGTCAACTCGACCATATCTTTCAGAAAAGCGTCAGAGGTTTCCCTTAATGGCGTGCCTGCCCATGTCGGACCTTGTCCTAATGAAAGTCTAGGAGTGCTTGACATAATCATCTTTGGAACAGCACACTCCAACACTAAAAGTAACTATGGTGCAGGACATCTCTTCAGGGATATGGTAGAGAATAAAAATATAGATGTCACTGTCATCACAGAGAAAGGAAATCCTTTTGATTTTAATATAAGGCTGAATGACATACCATATGCCAGAATGTATGCCACCAGACATGCCTTTAAGAACTATGCAGCTTTTGTTAACTGTTCAACAGAACCAGTGCATACAATATTCCATGCTACCACTTTTAGCCCTGGTATGAAAGGTGCAACCATGTCAGGATGTGGTGAGATAAATCCATTGCAGAACGATCCGAAAATGGAGAACATCGGAATTGGTACTCGCGCCCTTATAAACGGGGCAGAAGGGTTTGTAATTGGTGAAGGTACCCGCAGCAGCCCTGAAAAACCAAACCTTGCCGGTGTTGCAGATATGCATGACATGGATCCGGCGCTTATGGGAGGATTTAAGACATCTGCAGGACCGGAATGCATTGCTTCCTGGGCAATTGCAATACCAGTAACCAGTACATCTATTCTTGAAGCTGTAATAAAAACTGATCAAGAGATACCCATGGTTGTAAATGATGTTGATAAAAGGGTCATGATAGGTCAGAGCTCATATGCAGACGCATGGAAAGGAACGGATACTCATATCAAATTCGATCCAGACTCATGCATCGGATGCGATGTATGTGTTCCTGAAAAGGATTGTCCCCTTAAAGCAATCCATCGAAATGATGAAAAGGTTGTACTTGACAGATATATGTGCTTTAATTGTGGTTTATGTACTGTCATATGTCCAGGGGGAGTTTTCACTGCCAGACTTGGAACAATTAAGTTCAGCAAAGATAGTGTGGAACACGATATACCCATAGTGCTCAGACAGTCTGACCGCAAGCGTGCAGAGGAAATCGCAGATAAGTTAAAGGACATGATCCTCAGTGGTGATTTCAGGCTCACTGAGATGGTCGGGAAGATATATCCATAAATCGGTCTATGATCTGCTCCGGATTAAGCTCTATAACATCGGCTCCACTGTTTCCCTTAATAGCCTTTACGACAATTATACCATAGTCCATGCATAGGAGGGCTTTTTTGAGGGACTGTACATCATCAACCACGCAGACCTTTTTATTTCCAGCACCTTTTGCTATCGCTGCAAGATCTGTATTCCTGGAAGTGGCTGTGGGCTGGTTACCTGTTGATCCATAAGAACCGTTGTCTATGATTACAAGAAGGTAATTCTCAGGCTCAAAGGAAGCTATTGTTGCAAGACTGCCCATATTCATCAGTACAGAACCATCCCCTTCAATGGTAAGCACTTTTTTATCAGGAATGGAAAGTGCAAGACCAAGCCCTATAGAGGATGCAAGTCCCATTGAACCCAGCATATAGAAATTATTAGGCATGTCATATACATTGTATAGTTCCTTGCATGGAACCCCGATATTGGCCACCAGCAACGAACTGCTTTCCTTGGCCTTTGCAGCTATCTCCCTTATGGCGTCAATTCGCTTCATTCCTGTTGCCCCCAGAAAAGGATAGGCAGCAGGACTGCGACGGGTTTCTTCATATCCCTTGCAGTATTCCATGCCTTTAAGATGATATCAGCAGATTCTGCTCTGTTCTCTGGAATAAGATACGGTATCTCCATGGTGTCCAGCAGTTTTGTGGTGAGCCTGCCCATAGGCACCTGAGCTATTATCGGTTCACCCTCAACACCCCTGTGACTAATTATCATCAATATAGGGATACCATAGAGCAGATTCAAAGATGCAAGGGCATTGACAGAATTACCAAGACCTGAATTCTGCATGAGCATTGCAGGTTTTTTGCCACCCATATAGGCACCTGCACATACACCTACACCTTCCTCTTCCCTGGTAACAGGTACATGAACGATGTCACAAGATGTATCTACCATGGTGATGAGTTCGCTGAGATTCACGCAGGGTACACTGACAATAAAATCTATACCTGCATCCTTTATACCTTTGAACACCAACTTTGTAGGAGTGGGATTCCCTTCAAAAGAACTTGCCATTATATATATCACCACACCTTAAGGTCAATTGCTTCGATACGGACATTACGGCCCTCAACTCCCACAATCATACCAGAGTGCACCTTCTGCATCATACAGTACTCTGGAACGAACTTCACTGTCTGACCGACTTTAGGTATATTTCCTCTTGCAACCTTTCCATCAAATGCCAGTATCATGCAGATCCCAACTTCCTTGAACTTAAAATCATCATTTCCAAGTCTGTGGAGCGGTCCGACCATATGAACAGTATATATGCCACCCGGCATTTTATCGATAACCCTGGCAAAGTGGGTAACTGGACATCCAAGTGGACGATATCGTAGTATATCTCCGACCTCTACCTGTACAGAGCCATCAAATGGGTGGATGTCCTCCCTGCAGGAGCATTCTTCTCCCAGGGGAGCCAGCGTAAGATCTGCTTCCAGTCCATCGATAATACCTATTATCTTTTCCTCTTTTGGCAACTCCTCTCCAAGAAGCGAAAGTATTTTTTCCACATTGTCCCTGAACTTGTCACGTGTCAGAAAAGGACAACTTTCAATCTCGGCTGCGTTTTTCAGCCTTTCTGCAAAGTCCCTGCATTGCTTATAACCACAGCTTCCACAATTATAACCCGGCAACAGTCTTTCGATATCACTCAAAGGAGATCCTCCTCATTCACCCTTGTATTCCATAAACCCATCAAGGTTTCTCAGAACGCCCATGTGGTATTTTCTTGAAACACGATTCTCACCGGTACACAAAGAACATATAGCAAGAGGCGGATTGTAACGCAAAAGCATATCCTTGCCTGCATCCGGTCCGCATCCTATCAGATCTGCAAGCTCAAAAGAACCTTTCCCTGTTAATCCGTTTGCTTCAACTATTATGCATTCCGGGTTTACTTCAAGTACCCTCTCCCTGAACACTTCACGCTCTGCCTGGGATACCAGATCCCCTTTTGTCATTACCACTATATCTGCTGTTGTAAGCAGAGGACCAACCTTTAGAGGTGTATTGGGACCTGTTGTCACATCGATTACACATATTGCCAGGCACTCATCAGGATATGGTGCACAGCGCAGGCAAAGTCCTGCAGTCTCATTCAAAAGAACATCACAGCCCTTCTCATCTGCCCATCTGAGCATCTCATCAATGTTGTAGATAGTAAAATGATCAGGACACATGTCCTTTGCAAGCCCCACATGAACCGGAATATCAAGTTTTTTGAAGCGCCGGTCATCATCTGTCCAGAGACAGTCTACCTTGACCACAGAAGGAGATCTGCCGTGTTTGATAAGAGCTTTGATGGCATGCAAAAGAACAGAAGTCTTACCTGAGCCGGGGGTGCCTGCAAGTACCACCAGCTTCATACGGTACCCTCCACTACATCCCCTCGCCTTATAGTTTCACGGAGCGACATGAGCCAGTTATCCACATCACTTATCCTGCTGCAGACATCCTGCTCCTGCATGCTTGTTGTGATGATATCGATCATACCTCCATTCCTTATAACTATCCTTCGGGAGGACATAAGAGCAAGTACCGGATCGTGTGTGACCACAACAACTATCTTGCCTTCTCCTGCAAGCAACCGAAGAGCAGCCTGCTTCTTTATGCCAGCATTCTCTACCTCATCAATGAGCACCACTGGAGAATCGCTGATAACTGCAATATCTGCGGTCATGAGTGATCGTGACTGTCCGCCGCTAAGAGCTGTCAGGTGGTAATGGGGAGCTATAGGCTCTCCAGTAAGATCGTTTGCAAGTTCTATCACCTTTGTAACAAGGGATGCTTCCTTACCCCTGCTACGTGCGTGCATAGAAAGGAACTCCTCAACTGTCATGTCAGCAAGGAAATGCATATTCTGGGATAACTGGGCCACAAGTTTTCTGCGTGGATCCACACGTATACTGGAATCCGGTATCTCACCGTTTACCAGTATGGTCCTGTCTGTTGGTGTATCTTTCTGGGCAAGCTGTTCGATGTCATCGATAAGTGTGCTCTTTCCTGATCCTGTTGGACCAACGATACCCACGATCTCCCCCCGGGTGATCTCAACCGACCTTATGGGTTCATCGGCACCATCCTTGTTCACACCACCAAGTATAGTAAGACTATTTATTTCGCTCATATCATACACCATCATTATTTCCAAATATTTCTGCTACCTTATTCACTACCATTGATTCGGCCTCTTCATCCTCTGCAGATACCTCAAGAGAAACAGAGATAGGTCTTTGCCCATAATCCTGCATCATACGTTTCTGCCCTCCACCTGTTATATTAAGAACTATCTTTTCATCGGGCATTACATTACCACTTTCAACTGCCTGTATCAGTGTGGCAACTGCAATTGCAGCTGCGGGATTTATGTCAATTCCTTCTTCCCTTTCAAAAAGTTCCTGAGCCTGGGATGCTTCCTTATTGCTTACAGCATAAATAGTCCCACCTGTTGCTTCAAGGGCATCCTTCACACCACCCTTTATAGCAAATGGAGGCTTTCTGTTAAAGAGGACATCATCATACATCCCTTCAGGGCACCCGGCATGCACCATATCAGTACCGTGCCACAAAGAATACAGAGGAGCACATAGAAGGCTTTGCCCCAGATGCAGTTTTGGTAAAACATCTCCAAATCTTCCATCTTCAAGCAGTCGTATAGATGCCTCCCATGCTGAGATACCTCCTGTGCCGCTTCCTACTGCCTGGAAATAATGAGCTGGCAGCTCCCCTGATGTCAACGTCGCATCAAGCATAACCGTTGCCATGCCATCACGGCGTGCAACGTTCCTGGCACCGCCTTCGTTGACAAAACCATACCTGGATGATATCTTACCGGCCAGATCAATAGCATCGAAATAATCACCTTCAACGGTTACAAGACATATAGAACTGGTATCATCATGCAACGTCCACAGCCTGTGTGAGCTTTCCTTTGGAACAACAAGAAGCAGCGGTTGTCCGGTTATACTGCACACATGTGCAAATGCCCTTGCAGTGTTCCCTGCTGATGCCACCACCATTATCCTATTCTCTTGCTGCTCCCTGAGCCTTTGCATAGTTGGAAATGATTCAAGGTCCTTGAAGGTGCAGGTCATAATATAAGCATCCTTTTCCGGCCAGTATCCATTGAATGCTATCCAGAGATCATCAAGACCAAGTTTTAAAGCAAGTTCCTTACTTCTGTAGGTTACAGTCCTTCCTGAGCCCTGCGCAATTATACCTTGTGTAGGTAACCAATCACTGTATCTCCATATGCCAGGCATATCTGAAGGCAACAGCTGTTTAGCTGCATAGCTGGTACGAAGAAGTGAATCATCCCCCTTTTTACAGTTCAGTCCATATGGATCGTGAAGCTCATTACATTGAAGGCATTTCACCATATACTTATCCATACATCGAATGTGAAAAGAGCTTTTATAAAAGTATCCCTTTTTGAAAAAATTTTTGCCTATATAGCTCAGTAAATTATTTAACTTATACAAAAAGGATAACGCATGTTTAATGTATGGACATATATCAAAATTATCATAAAAATATAATTGAAAATAGCACAAAAGATATCATTTTTTCTTATCAAGCATATCTTTAGAGATATCCTTGCCTGTGATAATTCCCATCATGTGAAAAGTTCGGTTATCTGTTCCAAGTCCTTCTGTTATGCGCTTGATAGAATCAAAGCTCTTATACACCTTCTTTGCATTTTCCCAGGTAATTGCCACACCCTTTTGATGTTCAAAGTAGTCCTCGAAGATATCTTCTATAATAACACCTTTGAAATGCCAGTCCTCAGCAGATGAAGGGTAATACCTAAAGATGTTTTTTAGATATAATTATCAGGAAGCCTTTTTCAATAATCATATTTTCATTCCTTCTGAGACCCAGCGTTTCAAAAGCTTTAATGTAGAGTTTGGGAAATGTCATCAGTATTTGACATCCTTACCGGTGCAGCCATATCAACAATAAAGGGTTTGAGCATTATTACTAAATGTTCTTATTTGCGATAAATATATGTGAGATGCATCATCTGTTCAAACACCCACTTTCCTGCATAAGGCATAGAAATGATATTCCTGGCAGGGAATAAATAGTATGAACGATTTTCATTCATTTTAAGATCAAATTCAGCAGGATAAAGGAACAATATGTCCAAAAGAGCAAGAGATATGACATTAAGGCACTTCAACAAAGGAGTGGGCCTGATTAATAAGGGTATGCACAAAGATGCACTGGAGTTACTCGAAAAGGCAGAGACGTATGCAAAAGAAGCAGACTCTCCTCTTATAATGGTAAATGTATTAAAGACGTATGCAGACCTTTTGTCTGTCCGTGGAAATAATGATCTGGCACTTGAAAGATATCTTATTGTTGCTGATATGATTGAAAATGACCCGGAGTATCTGCCGGCTGAACAAAGGGCAGGTATGTACTCCAGCATGGCAGCGGTCCTTGAGAGTACAGGCAATATAAATGATGCCATATACAGATATGAAAGTGCTGTGAACATTTACAGGCAGATCATTGAAAAAGAACCAGCCCAGCTTGAAGACCAACTGAATACCATATCCGCACTGAACAATATGGGTGCCCTGATTGCAGAGAACAAAGAGAATGAGAAGGCATTCGGTATATTTGAAGAAGCTTTGGTCCTCAATGAAAGAGTGGCTAAAGAACAGGAGAAAGAGGACATTAGTCATCATGGCAAAAAGGTCACAATACTTGAGAATATGCTGAACATACCCACAAATGATCTGATAATCACTTCACAAAGATATGATCAGCTGATCCGTATGTACCTTGAAGAGAAAGAAAATGCAAATACAGGCAACTATGAACATATAAAAGTGTGCACTGCTTTGCATAATATTGCACATTTACTTGAAAATGAGAACATGATCGATAATGCTTTCTTAAAGCTTGAAGAGGCACTGAAAGCAGGCTACATCGTTTTCCAGAACGAACCTGAAAATCCGGATAACAGAAAACTGCTGATAGATATTCTAAAAGACATGAACAGATATCTTGAAAATGAAGAAGATACTGATGTTTTGATGGAAAAGTATGAGCTAATACTTGAATTGTCCAGAGCATTGATGGCCTTTATGCCATCAAACACAGCCTACAGACTCAATGTTGCCCTCTCCCTGGACATCATAGCTAACCTGTTAAGGGAACAGGGCAGAATAGAGGATGCATTGAAGAGAATGAAAGAGTCGTTTGATATTGCACTGTGTGTTATAAAGGATGAAGTGGATGATGAAATTGTTGATGGTAATAACATACAGGTCTTGACCTCTATTATCGAAGATTTGATTGTATTACTCAGATTTGTAGAAGAACCTGAGCAAAAGCTTGCCATCTACAGGACTATCTCAGACAGATTGGGGCCCTTTGCTCAGGAAGAACTTGAGCTTGCACTTATATGTGCAAGAATTTACAGCGACACAGGCAACCTCTATTCTCAAATGAAGATATACGAAGATGCTCTGGATTGCTATAAAAATGCATCCTCCATTCACGATACGATAAAACATGCAACTGGTGACAGGTCTAATTCAGAGACGAACCTTGAGAAAATTGCAGATACGTATTATAAAATGGGCCTTTATGATGATGCTTTTAAGATCTACATGGAATTATTAAAGTCTGGTTATTCTTGCATATCGTGCACAGAGAGGATTGATGAGATACTGTCAAAAAAAGAAAAGATAGCTGATAGCTTGGGGAGTGTAGAGAGCATAATAAAGGACTATGAGAAGATACTTGATATCAGGACCGATATCCAGGGACTTGTACCTGACAGATTTGAGAAGAATGCTGACAGGATAATGGGACTTCAGGAAAAGATAGCCGACATAATGATAGCTTTTGGGCGTTTCAGGGAAGCACTTAATCTATATGAACTGCTTCAGACACAGGGCAACCTGGAAAGGTATCTGCCCAAAACAATAAAGCTTCTGGAAAGGATCAGTGTTGCAGCTGAGGGGAAGGATGCTTCTGAGAGGCTTGAGGTATTCGAATTCCTGCTTTCACGATACGAATATATCATAGAGCACAAAAGAGATGATCCGTGTATCCTTTACAACAGGGCATCTGTTATCGAGAATGTTGCATATTTGATGGCAGAGAACGGGAACAATGAAAGAGCTGTTAACATGTATCAATATGCACTCGATGCATATCACCATCTGGCTGACATTGGTGATGAAAGCATGTTCCTCCTTGAAAGGATAGCATCAATAAATGCGATGATCGCAGAAATAGCAGCACTACAGAGTGATGTAGATGAAACTGAAATGAGATATGAAAAGTCTATGGGAATGTACAGGATTCTTATGAATGCTGAACCTTCCATTATCAAACACAGAACAGAGTATGCAGGTGTACTCGTTAGAAGAGGATCTGTTTTCCTTGACATGAGGATGCATACAAAAGCAAAAAGAAGTTATGAGATGGCACTTAAGGTCTATGGGGATATCATGGACATGGATCCTGATAACCGTATATACCGCTCTAATGTGACTGTTACCCTAAAGAATCTTGGCTATGTCCTTGATCTGATAGGGAGAAAGGAAGATGCTTTGTGGATGTACGAAAAAGCCCGCAGCATAGAGGATATCTAAAAAACCTTTACATTAGAGCTTAAAAGGCATCTAGAACAAAAATTTCAGATACCACTGCATATAAACAGTTAACCAGTCTTAATCGTCGGGAATAGATGAGGTAAATGGAATTCAACAATATAAGCAGATTGGGTCGGCCAATTGACCTTGAATATTTCACTAACCGGCTGATATTGACAGTAACAATGTTTTCTTTTCTAATAGTTGCATTTGTACTTATTGCTGATGGAGAAGAAATTAATTCCAGCCTGCTTAAAGGGGCAAGGACAGGCCTGACCTTATTCCTGTTATGGGCGATCTCAAGGGAGCTAGATCCTGATGAGAAATGGAGCGCATTTGCAAGTGTGGCATTTGGCATCCCTCTTGTGATATACTTTGGAATAGGAAGCATCCTTCCATTACTGTGGCTCCTTCTTGTTTTAAGGATGGTTGTTCATTCAACAGGTATGCCTGCAGGAATAATGGATTCAAGTGTAATCTTTGTATTAGGGTCGATACTGGCATACAATGTATCATGGATATACGCCTTATTGACATCTGTGGCTTTCTTGTCTGATAGCAGGCTTGTGGACCCTGCAAGATATCACCTGCAATTAGGATTGGTTATGTTCTTACTATCAGTAATTGTTTTCCTTTATAGAAGAGAGACGGTGTTTGAATTATCATTGAATAGCTTACTTATCACGTTAATTGGACTATTACTTTTTTTGCCTTTGCTCATTTCACCTTCTAAAGTCAGCAGTGTTGGTGATAATACAGGAGATACCTTGCATCCTGCAAGAATTAAAGTTACCAGAGCAATAACAGTTATTATTTTCATTTGCCTTGCCCAGCTACCCCAAGGTTACACAGAAACAATATCCTTAAGCATTTTTTTTGTATTTGCAGGGACAGGATGTTTCCAAATGACCAGTGTAACACTAAAACGTTTACACGGACAAAATAACAAATAATTTGCTGAATAGTAAATATAGTACTAATTGTATTTAAATATTAAAAAAATAAATGTGGTGTGTTCTGTAAGTGTATGAATGAATGAATGAATGAATGAATGTATGTGTATATATATATATTATTTATATTGAGACATACTTTCTGATATCTAAATATTTATTAAATAATATAATGGTTGCTCATTAACATGGATTATATAAATGAAAATAATGAGATGAAATGGGATATTGATGTTTCAATATTGACAAATCGCTTTATTTTTAAGGAACTGGCAAAAGCGATGTCAATTTCTATTTTTATCACAATTACTATAGTGATTTTGATAATGCTCCCTGAAATAAGGAGTGGTAACTTCCATACAAATGCCTCTGTTTATAATGATACTAAATATGCCCTAACTCTTATTGGCCTGGTTTTTGTACTTACTATCCTGTTTATTTTTGTATACTATGGTAACAGATACATGCTGTCATATCATTTAGACAGTAAAGGGATAAGTACGAAGAACCAAGAGCAACAGAGTAGAAAGGACAATAAGATAAGTTACCTGCTTATACTAGCAGGCTTACTTGCAAGAAACCCTACTACGGCTGGCATTGGATTCCTTTCAGGCTCATACCAGGATCAGAACATTTCCTGGAGGAGCATAAGAAAGGCTACTTTCTACCCAGAAAATAATACAGTGGTCCTGTCGTCTGCTTATGGATCAAAGTGTATAGTTTTCTGTAATTCAAAGAACTATGAAAATGTATCAGCATTTATAAGAAGTATGTGTAATGATAGATGTTATATAAAAGAGAAATGAGATTACATTATTTAACTAGGTTTGAGAGAATATCTATTCCTGTCCTCTATGGCTTTTTTTTGATGCCAGGAACATGGCCAGCATTTCAAGATCTATAAAAGGTATCTGAAGTTCCTTTAATGTTGTTGTTGTCTGGAATTGAGCAAGCTCACCCTCATATAAGATCAGATCGCTTTTCCATTCCTCTATCTTAATAGCCTTTTCAGATTCTGTAATATCCGATCTTGATATACTCTCAAGTACCCATGAAAAGAAATCCCTTATGACCATAAATCCCACAGGACATGGCTGTAATCCAAGTGATGAACCCGTATCGCTCATTTTGAAAGGGTACAGACCGCATACAGTAGGACGATTTTCATAAGCGTGAC
>PXAV01000093.1 GCA_003565715.1 Methanosarcinaceae archaeon | reverse complement strand
TCCTGTATGGAGTACATGTAGGCACTCTGGTATGCTTCTGTGCTGGTCTTTATGGCATTGGCAATGTCATATCTGGAAGTGTCCACACTTGATTCTGAGGCCATGTTGCTGGCATATATCACATTGTTTAACATAACTGTGATAACTACTATGCCAACTCCTATGGCAAATCCTGCTATGAGCAGTAACTGTGCAGAATCATTTAACTTTTTCATGTGATCACTTATCTACATTCTCCAGAGGGTCATCTTTACATTCACAATATTGTAGAAATCTGTACTTGGAGTATCTGGGTCAGCACTGGGAATGCCTGTTCGTTCCCGGAATTCAGTGGCGTTGCCAATCTCTGCCTCGCACAGGTGTATCATCTTTGATATGACCACAGCATTGTTGGAAGGGTCTCCGTTGTAGATGTATCTGCGGGAAAGGACAATTCCATCCTCATTAACCCAGGTGAAATGTACATTGTGAGCGATCCCTCTTCTTACAGCTATCATATCCAGGCTTTCAGCAAGCGAGCTGTTCTCAAGTGAATGACTTTGATTGCCCGTGGCCCTGTATTCTGCTCCGCTCCACACATAACTGTCCCCATCCCAGTTGAGGATATCATTTTTAAGGTCACTGCTGTGTCCATAAGGGGAGTATGAAAGTGCATTCATCATATCCTGTCCTATTGTCTGGAGCTGCGCCTCTATGTGGGAGTTTGCTGTAGAAGCTGTCAGTGGTGTAAGGGAAGTTGCCTGTACAGTGAATATTATTATGCCCACGACCATCATTGAAGCTATCACTGCCTCAAGGGTATGCAACTGAGCTTTTTCATCCTTTAAAGCGGTCTTTAATGTCCCAGGATCCATATTACCACACCCTGAATGACATGATCATCATTTCAGTACTTCCGGTGCTTTCATCCCTGTATAGTACGATCCTTCGTGTCTGTCCTACATTAACTCCGGCTGGTATATCTTTGCCTGCAGCCTGAACAATGTGGGTACTGTTCTGTAATGTCACATTAAGTTCATAGCTAAGGTAGCTGCCTTTCATTCCAAGGGAACTTGTCATCATATCATAATTGATATCCTTATCATCAAGTTCTGCAAAAAAATCCTGTGTTCTCAAAGAGCAAACAAGATTCGGTACCGACTCATCCCCTGCACTAAGTCTGCTCTCCACGATGCTTGTGGAGACCCTGTCAGCTACTAATGTGACTTCGTCTGAGTTTGATTGAAAGGGTGTGAAGATACCTGATACATAGTTGAACACAAAGACAATTGTCAACAGGAATATTGTAATCCCGATCAGATAGTCTATGGTTATCTGGCCTTTGCTATCCATAGTATCATTATATTCTCATCCGTGATTATATAAAAAACAATTGTATATTTACATCTATATTCTTATTTTCTCAAATGTTGCAAAGTCCATTTCCCAAACAGTTAAAAGCAGCAAACACATATCATAAGCCCAGATGGACCAGATCAGGATAATCCATACAGGAGATACCCATCTTGGGTACCGGCAGTATCATAGTGATATACGCCGGAAGGATTTTCTCAATGCTTTTTCCACAGTTGTGGATGATGCCATTAATATGGAAGTGGATGCAGTAGTACATGCAGGTGACCTGTTTGACTCCAGGAACCCTACTCTGGATGATATACTGGATGCTATGGACATTTTTATCAGGCTTAAAAATGCAGGTATTCCCATGCTTGCAATAGTTGGTAATCATGAAAGCAAGCAGAACACACAGTGGCTTGACCTGTATAGTAGTCTTGGCCTTGTCAAACGTCTTTCTGAGCAGGCTTTCAGATTGGGGGATGTGGCGTTATATGGTATTGACAGTGTTGCAAAGACAAAGATACCACTGTTTGACTATTCGATATTCAAGGACAATGTAACGGATGCACCATACAATCTGCTTGTAATGCACCAGCTTGTAAAACCATTTCCTTTTGGTGAATGGGACATCAGCGAGGTTATTAATTCCCTTCCTTTCGATGTTCATGCAGTGCTACTTGGTGACTACCACAAACACGAGGTAACAATGATAGATGATGTATGGGTAACCTATGCAGGAAGTACCGAGAGGAACAGTACTTCTGAACGTGAGCCCAGATCATATAACATAGTCACTATCGGGGAGGGTGGTATCGATATAAGCAAACGGTCGATCCCAACCCGGGATTTTATGTTCATACCCGTATCTCTTTCAGAAGGCCCTGATGTGCATAAAGAGCTATTCTCAAAGGTGATGGAAAATGACATAGAGGGAAAGGTTGTCTTTGTTGAGGTCTCTGGTGATGTCCGGGCCAAACTGGATTTCAGTGAGGTGGAAAAGTTCCTTTTATCAAGAGGGGCCCTTATCCCTGGCATAAGGGATCTTCGTACAGGTGTTGAAACACTGAGTGACCAGGTTCTAAAAGTAAACTTCTCAGACCCTGATGATGTCATCAAAGAAGAGATAAAGAAGATGGACCTCACAGCTGGTGGTTTGCTGCTTGATGATATAGTAAGGGATCCTCTGGTAGTTAAGACAAGGGTCGGTGAGGAGGCTGAGATAAAGCTGGGGCAGTTGCTTGAGAGTATAGATTTTTCCAAAGATGTATCTGCGGAAAGTGTACCTTCACCCTCTGCAGGCACCCCTCCGGATGATGGGGACAGAGCTATTTCTGCTCCTGCAGTAAAATCATGTGTAGATCCTAATCTTTCTGGGAAGGGGTCAGAATACATTAAAGATAGTGACTCCAAAAGGTATCAAGCCAGATCCCGTAATGGTGTATCGGGTTCAGGGGAACATTCAATAACTCCGGATGGCCAGTTGTCTGAAAAAAAAGTAACAATCCCTGAATCTTTAGTTGTAGATGCTACGAAATCTCATGATAAAGGTACAATGAAAGGGGAAAAAAAGGTCACAGAACAAAAAGGTCAGACTGACAATTTATCCGGGGAGAAAAATACATCAAAAGATCATGCAAAGCCCAGGCAATATAATCTTGGTGATTATCTGTGATGCTAAAACATCTTAAACTAGAGAATATACGTAGCTATAAGAGGCTTGATATTTCTTTTAACAAAGGTGTGACCGTTGTCAGTGGTGCTAACGGAAGCGGGAAGTCCAGCCTCCTTGAGGCATGCTTTATGGGACTTTTCGGAAGCAAGACCTTGGATAGGGATTTTGTGCTTTCTGATATAATCACCAAGGGTGCCACAAAGGCATCCATACTGCTGGAATTTGAGCAGAATGATCATAATTATTCTGTGGAGCAGTCATTCAGGAACGACCCTGAAAAAGATCGCGCATCAAACACCAGGTCAATATTCAGAAGGGACGGAGAAATTTTATTTGATCAGGCAACGCGTAGCTATGATGCGGTCACTTCTCTTCTTAATATGGATGAAGAGGCTTACAGGAACTGTGTTTATATACGCCAGGGTGAGATCGATATCCTTATAAACTCCAAACCCCGCGAGCGGCAGAAAATGATAGATGATCTGCTAAAGCTTGGAAAACTGGAGGAATATCGTGAGCGTGCGTCAAATGCCCGGATAGGTGTTGGCAGGCACCAGAGGGATAATGATAATCGTATCAAAGAGCTTGGGAAGGAGCTCAGGCAGATAGAGGATTCAGATCCCAATGGAAGGCTGGCAGCCCTGCGGACAAGATCTGAACAAATAGATGCTGAACTTAGCTCTCTGTATGAGAAGAGGGACCGCACTCTTTCCCTTATAGAAGAGGTAAGAAAAACTTTATCTGAGCTGAAGGAGCTTTCCGGGAGAAAAGAAACCATATCATCCCGGATCAAGGATATAAATGAGAAGAGATCAGGGTCATATAGGTCAATTGAAACCCTTTCAGAGGATATACGTTCAAAAAGAGAACAAGTTGTCGGAGTAAGACAAGGAATATCTGATATTGGATCAAAGCTCAATGCCGATCCAAAAGACACTGCCACATTGATCGAAAAACTCGATGAACATGAAAGATGTTTGCGTGATTCCTTAAGTGATATAAAAAGCAGGAAAGCAGTATGTGAAAAAGATATACTTAATATGGCACAGTCTCTAAAGGATGGTCAAAAGAACCTGTCATCCCTTGAGGATTCTTTGAAGGATATACAACACAGGATAAAGACCGTTGATTCTCAGATACAGGAGCATAAGCTTGCTGTTTCAGAGCTTGAAAGCAGGCGTAAGGACACTATATCAACGATCAGCTCTCTTGGATTCAGTCTTGAAAAACTTGAGAATATAGATGATGTTCTTGACCTTGTGAACGATCAGCAGAAAAGATTGTATGGCAGGGAGGCCGGGTTGAAGGCAAAGATTTCCGAGCTGAAATCCAGGCTTGAGAAGTCCGTGGAACTTCTGGGATCTGGTAAGTGTCCTACATGCGGGCAGGACCTTAAAGGTTCCCATGTGGAAGAATCAACATTCTCGGACAAAGAGACATTATCAAAGCTGCAGGAAGAGCTGTCTGGGCTGAATAAGGACCAGTATGAGATCCAGGTGAGGACCGAGAAGGTAAGATCTGCCAGAAAAAGTAAATATGACATTGATAAAATCCTTGCAGATATCAATTCAAAGAAAGATGCCATAACACGTGATGAAAAAAGAATAGATGAATACAGGCTTAGCATAAAGGACTATGAGGGGAGGATAAAGGAAATCCATCTTTTACAGGAAGATTTAGAGGGGAAGATCACCAGGATAAAGGAAGAAACCACACAGATAGAGAAGGAAGAGAAAGTGGTCTTTAAAGAGCATTCAGAGGTAATTGAAAAGCTGCGTCTTGCCAGGGAGATGCAAAAAGCCATTGAGGAGTCTGAAAAGATCGATTCCATGATAAAACAAATGGCTGACAGGATAAAAGGCATTCAGGAAATGATATCTATATTTGATGTGCAGCTAGAAGAGACGAAAGACTCTCTGCATGAGATAGAGGAGAAGATGGGAGGATTCAACAGGAAAGAACTTGAGTCCCTGAGCGAAAAATATGATATTGCCTTTAAGGAAATAAACTCCAGAATAGATAAACTAAAACCTGAAAAGGACGAGGTGATGAAAAAGGCCGGGATGGCAGAGCATGATCGCAGGAGATTATCTGACCTTAAAAGGAACCTGAACATACTGGACAACCGTGGAAGATATCTGTATGCTGTCTATTCTGATGCTGAAAAACTTGAGAACATGTATATGAGCATACGTGCCAGACTGCGCTTGGATAATATTCAGACCCTTGACATGCTCATCAACGATATATTCTCTTTCATGTATACCAATAATGCCTATTCACATGTAAAGCTGGATGCCGATTACAACCTTACGGTGTTTGAAAAAGATGGTACCACCCTTGAACCAAAACTCCTCAGCGGAGGTGAAAGGGCACTTTTCAATCTGGTACTTCGCTGTGCTATATACCGTCTGCTGTCACTTGGTGCATCAAATCAGGATGGAAGGAGCCTTCCTCCACTTATAATGGATGAGCCCACAGTTTTCCTTGACAGGGGACATGTACACCAGCTTATAAAGCTCATAGATATGATGAGGGATATAGGTGTGGCACAAATACTCATCGTTTCCCATGATGAATCATTGATTGATTCTGCAGATAATGTCTTTGCAGTTGAGAAGGACCCTGTTACCAACACATCAGGCATATATGCCATTTGAGATGCAAAGAGCCTTAATTGAATACTTATTTATTATTTGAAATAAATAGCTGTGACAACCATAAGATATATTTATACTTTTATTCATATATTATAATGGTATTTTCGCACATTTGCGATGAGGGAATGAATGGATTTGCGAGGCTTTTCATGAACACTGAAAACAGGGACTTTGTCATTGAACGCCTTGAGCGGCAGCTTAAGGAAAAAGAAACAGAACTGGATGATATCAAGAACAATCTCCGTGATTCTATACTTCGGGAAATAAGAAGCGATCTTAAGAACGACCTTGATTTTAACAACCGTATAGTAGAGCTTGAACATAAGGTACAGGCATTAAGCAGTAATCTCAATGGTATCATGGATGAGCTCCTTGATCAGAAATCAATGCTGCGCTCCCTGAAAGAGCAATCTGCAGCCCGTGAGAAGAAAACAGATATAAAACCATTGATAAACCCTCCCGGAAAGGATGTTTCAGCTCCTAAGGTATACAGACCTGAAACTGGAAGTATTGATGATGTCGATAAAAAACCTCAAAATCGATCTTTGCCCGCAAATTCTCTCTATTCCCCAACACGTGCCGTTTCAGGTCCACGGACAAAAAAGGAAAGTCCTTCAGGCTCCCGTCCAGAGGGTCCAAGAGTTTCAGTAAGGTCTGCAGAAGATGATATGTCTTCCAAAGAACTATCCTCTCATAATACCAGAGCACAACCCTCATCCAACGTGCGTTTGAATGTACGGGAACTTCCTCCTGTAAAAAAGCCTGAGATGCCAGAACCGCAGCATCACTCTGAATATATTATCGCAGAAACCGATGATGAACGTAAGGTACGCCTTGAAAAATCATCACACCAGAACATGGATTCATGTAAATATATAGTTGCAGAAGAAGAAAAACCATCCTGTGGCAGCGAGGACCCGGAATATGAATCCGTTGAGGCCCGTGAGGATGAGGATGCGGTTGTAACTATCACAAGGAGAAGGTAGTCATTTTCATAGATTTTTGTTAGAACAGGGGAATCGTGTGCACATCAAGGAACTTGAGTTTATAAACTTCAAATCCTTTGGGAAAAAGGTAAAAATACCTTTTTTCGATGGTTTTACAACCATTTCAGGCCCAAATGGTAGTGGTAAATCCAATATAATAGATGGTATCCTCTTTGTGCTGGGTCTGTCAAGCTCAAGGACCCTCCGTGCGGAAAAACTTACAGATCTTATCTATAATGGTGAAGGTTCTAAAAAACCTGATATTGCACAGGTCACTATCCGTTTTGACAATGCTGACAGGGAAATGCCATATGATGCGGATGAGATCTCAATAACAAGGAAGATAAGAGAGACCGAATCTGGATACTACAGTTATTTCTATTTCAATGGTAAGGCTGTAAGCCTTACAGATGTCCATAACTATCTTGCAAAGGCCAGGGTAACTCCTGAGGGTTACAACGTTGTGATGCAGGGCGATGTTACGCGTATAATCAACATGACACCTACTGAGAGACGTAAGATCATTGATGAGATAGCAGGAGTTGCTGAATTTGACAGCAAGCGGGACAGAGCCCTCAGTGAGCTTGATATTGTACGTGAGAGGGTAGAGAGGGTTGATATCATCATAGAAGAGGTTGGTCAGCAACTCTCAAAACTAAAAACAGAACGTGACCAGGCTCTTAAGTATCAGGCCCTTAAGGCCGAGAAGATGAGATATGAGGGTTTTGTACTTCTTGCCAAGCTTAAGGATGCAAAAAAGGAACTTTGTTCAATTGGCGATGATATATTGACAAAGGGTGAGAACCTTGCTGTTCTGGAGCAGGAAGTTGAGAAAAAAAGACTTTATGTGGAGGAACTTGAGCAAGAGCTTGAAGCAATGACCCAAAAGATACAGAGGATGGGCGAAGATGAGCAGATACAGATAAAAAAGGATATCGAAGGTATCAGAGGTGAGGTCTCAAGGTGTACCGATACTATAGAGATCTCAGAAAAAGAGGCAGAAGACCTTGACTCAAGGCGCAGGAAGGCCTTTGTTGAAATAGATGAGATAAAAGGCCGAGTAGAGGAACTGGATGTAAATATATCGGAAGAGTCTGTGAGAAAGGAAAGCATCCTTGCTGAGATGTCCGAGCGCAGGACCGAACGGATGTTACTCCAGAGCAAAATAGCCGATGTGGATGCAAAGTTTGCACAGACAAGGGATGAGCTAAGTTCTCTGAGATCTGAGCTTGAGACTGCTAAAAACCAGAAAAACGAACTCATAAGACAGGAAGATCGCCTTCTTGACTCACTGAGAAGGAGATCTGCACAGGTGAGGGATATAGAGAGCGAGATAGCAGATGCAAGGTCAAAGGCCGAATCATCTGGCAGTGATACCCTTTCAGTACAGTATGATATTGATAAGCTCAATGAGAAGATAGATACACTTACAAAGGACATAGATGACCTTGAAAGCAATCGTTCCCAGTTAAAGGACATTGTTAAGGAATTTGAAGCGGAGCTTCGTAAATATGAGAATGATTATGCCCGCATAGAGGTGAGGGTGCGAGCTGCAGAGGACCATAGCAACTATTCAAAAGCCGTTGAAATGGTAATGAAAGAGAAAAAACATCATGGTTTGCCCGGTATATATGGTACCATTGCAGAACTTGGCAGCGTAGACCAGAAATATTCAAACGCCCTGGGTATTGCTGCAGGTGGGCGTATGCAGGCAGTTGTGGTGGAAAATGACGAAGACGCTTCCAGGGCGATTTCCTTCCTCAAACAGAGGAAAGGTGGGAGAGCAACCTTTTTACCCCTGAACAAGATGGAGGCCCGAAGGCCATACAAGGATCTCTCTGACAGGGCAGGTGTTGTTGGTTATGCTATTGACCTCATAGATTTTGACAAAAAATTCGAAGCAGCTTTCTGGTATGTTTTCAGAGATACACTCATTGTGGACACACTGACAAATGCACGTAGACTTATGGGTGGCCTGCGAATGGTAACCCTGGAGGGCGATGTTGTAGAAAAGAGCGGAGCAATGGTTGGAGGATCTCAGCAGCAGAGATCTGGTCTTTCCTTTGCTGCTTCTGAAAAGGATAAGCTGGTAAAGATCGCAGAGAAGATAACAGAGTATGATTCAAAAAGATCAAATGCTATCAGTAAACTGGACCAGGTTGAAGGTCATATCTCCCAGATTAACCGGGAGATACATGAACATGATAAGGAAATATCAAAAAAGCAGATGCTCATAGAAGAAATAGCTGGCAGGGGAGAGCGTTTGAACCAGCTTATAGATTCCAGGAGCCAGGAACTTGCAGAGATAGAGGGTTCACGCAGGGAGCTTAAAGATGAGATGGACAGGACCATTTCAATGAAGCAGGAACAGGAAGGTACAGTGCTCTCTCTTGAAAATGATATAGGCTTGCTGGAAGACAAACTTGCAGGCTCAGAGATACCTGAACTTAACAGGCAGGCGGAGCAGCTTGACCAGGAGATCAGGCGTCTGGATGGCAGGGTACGGGACATAGATTCTACACTCAACGCACTTGATCTTGACCATGGCTACGCACTGTCCAGGATAGAAGAGAACAGGGAGCTTATCGGCTCGATAGATGAAAAGAAGGCAACTTTCAAAGAGCGTGTCTCTGATATGAAGGACAGGATAACTGAACTTGAGAACACACTTGAAGAAAAGAAGCAACGTGAAAGTGAGCTTGCAGAGGAGTTAAGGGAATTACAGCAGGAGCGTGTGCGTATCCATGATGATCACACTTTTGCAAGGAAGGAATTTGAAAAGGTAAGACTTAGATATGATGAAGCTAACCGACAGCTTATGGCTATGCAGGCCACAAAGGAAGCTCTTGATGAGCAGATCAGCGAACTGACCGAAGAGATACAGAGGCGCAACATAGAGGAAAACGAAGAAGTACCTGACTATGAGACCGTTCGCGCAAGGATAGCATCCACTGAGAAGGCAATGGATCGGCTTGAGCCCGTTAATATGCGGGCAATAGATGAGTATGATGAAGTAGAGGCAAGGCTTGATGAACTTGTTACAAGGCGTGATACACTTTCAACAGAAAGGGAGCAGATACTTGAACGTATAAACCAGTATGAACAGCTTAAAAAAGAAACCTTCATGGAAACGTATGATGGTATCAATGCAGCTTTTAAAGAGATCTTCCATGAGCTTTCTGACGGTGTAGGTGAGCTTGTGCTTGACAATTATGAGGACCCCTTTGCAGGGGGGTTAACGCTTAAGGCCCAGCCCCGGGAAAAGACCCTGCAGAGACTGGAGGCAATGTCAGGCGGTGAGAAAAGTCTTACTGCTCTTTCATTTGTTTTTGCCATCCAGCAGTACAGGCCTGCACCTTTCTATGCATTTGACGAAATAGATATGTTCCTTGATGGGGCAAATGCAGGAAGGGTTGCACAGCGTGTAAAGACAGCAGTCTCAAATGCCCAGTTCATTGTCGTATCTCTAAGAAAACCAATGATAGAAGCAGCTGAGCGGACCATAGGGGTTGCGATGCAGGAAAACAATATAACAAGTATAACGGGTGTGAAATTACGTTGAACGAAATAGCAGAAGAAATGGAGCTCGTTCAGGCAACTGAGATTCCCCTTCAGGACCCGGTTCCGCTACCATGTACAATAGATCCAAGATTTGTTGAAACCCTTAGGGGCCTGGGTGTTGATGAATCACTGCTTGAGTTTCCGGAGGACGTGCTCAGTGAACCGGTTGAGATCCTTATGAACCTTGCAAAGGATGGAGCAATAAATCCCTGGGACATCGATATTGTCAATGTGACCGATATGTTCCTTGAGAGGATCGAGGTAATGGAGATGCTTGACCTTCGCATATCCGGAAGAACACTTCTTTATGCTGCTATTCTGCTACGTATGAAGTCAACAGGGATCGTACCGGAGGAAGAGGAAGATCCCTTCCCGGAGATGCCTGACGATGAACTTGACTTCTATGAGGTTAATGAGTACCCTGTGCCAAGCCTTCCTATTCGCCGCAGGGCCACACGTCCTGTTACCCTTAAGGAGCTCATTGTAGAACTTCGCAAGGCAGAGAAGGTTGAAACCCGCAGGAAGGATAGAAGTTTAACCAGTAGGCTGGAAAAAGGCTCTTCTGTGACCACAGACGAGGTTCTTGGCATTGCTCATGAAGAGGATATCATCGGTCGTGTAAAGGACATGGGAGCAAAACTTAGTGAAGCTTTCAGGGATTGTGAGTTTGTTGTACTTTCTGACCTGATGACAGATGACAGGTCCGAAAATATCATGGCATATATCTCCCTTCTTTTCCTCGCAACAGAAAAGAAGGTTTGGATAACACAGAAGGAATTTTTTGGGGAACTTTATGTTTATCCATGTGCTGTTACAACCGATACTGCAAATGAGATCATCTGAGGGAGCGTGAGGCATCATGGGCGATCGGGAAGTTATCGAAGCAGCTCTTTTTGCTGCCGGGAGTGCACTGGATCTGGTCATCCTGTCAAAGCTTGTTGGTAAACCCAAAAAAGCGGTGTTACCCATAGTACAGGATCTTATGGGCGAATATGGGTCAAGGGAGTCAGGCATAGAGATATTGGATCTTGGAGAACGTTATGTAATGCAGGTGAAGCCAAAATATACTGATGTTGTAAGGCACCTTGCGCCCCGGGAGCTAAGTGCCCCAATGCTGCGTACCTTGTCAATGATAGCATATCACCAGCCTCTGATACAATCTGATCTTGTGGATATGAGGGGCAACTCTGCCTATGATCACATAAGAGAGCTTAAGGAGCGAGGTTTTGTAGAAGCAGTACCCTATGGAAGGACAAAGATGCTTCATACGACACCACTGTTTGCTGATTATTTCGGACTGGAATCAAATGATCCAGAACTTGTGAAAAAGAAGATAGTTGAGCTTTCCAGACTCCAGAGTGGGCAGAGTGGGTTGAACAAATGGCTTGGAAGGCGATTCATTGGAGTTACGCCTATGTACGAGTCCCTGATGGAGATGTGCGGTATAACCGAATATAAGGTTATCAACGCATACGATCCCACAGAAGAAGAACTTGACATACTCGAGGATGTCTATAAGCTCATTGTTTCAAAGGGTTATGCAGAAAAAGTGAGTAAACACTATTCAGGTGAAATTATAGAGCTTAGGTCCAGCACATTTGATGATCTTGTAGATTCCATCAAACAGCTTGAGAACGTTGCTGACAAAGATAAGGTAAGGTCAAGCCTTGAAGAAATAGCTGAAATGAAGGCAAAGTACGTATCTAAAGCCCTTGTCATAAGCAAAAAGGTAAGGCCTGCAACAGAGATGGTTGCGCGCATTGTGAGCGATTTGCGACTTGGTATATCCTCCTCTGGTATTTTGATAGCTCCTGACTATGGGACATCTTCTGAGGGTATTGATGTTTCAGGAGGTGCGGATATTCTCATACCTACTCACAGAATGGTCGATATGAACCTGCTTGAACGGGTTTGCAGGAAACACGATGCTGTTATTGAGGGACTTAAGAAATTAGAAGATGCATAAAGAACTTATGTATGATATTATGTCTTATTTAAAAACCTATATAAAGACGAGGGTATAAGTTTATATACTGAATGGTTGAATATAAGCCAGTTTAAATATGAGGATTATACTATGTCAGATTACAACATCAAGATAGAAAACGTGGTTGCATCTACCAAACTTGCAGATGAGTTCGATCTTACAAAGATAGAAGCTGAATTTGAGGGTGCTGAATATAATAAGCAGAAGTTCCCTGGTCTTGTCTATCGTGTCTCAGACCCAAAAGCCGCATTTTTGGTATTCACTTCAGGTAAAGTGGTGTGTACAGGCGCAAAGAATGTCAACGATGTCCATACTGTCATAGGTAATATGGCTAAAAAGCTCAATGGTATAGGGATAAAGACACTAAGTAACCCGGAGATAACTGTGCAGAACATCGTTGCATCTGCAGACCTCAAGGCGGTCCTTAACCTGAATGCAATTGCTATAGGTCTTGGTCTTGAGAACATAGAATATGAGCCGGAACAGTTCCCTGGCCTTGTCTATCGTATAGATGATCCCAAGGTTGTAGTACTTATATTCAGCTCAGGTAAACTTGTGGTCACTGGTGGTAAATCCCCTGTGAACTGCGAGCAGGGTGTTGAGGTAGTAAGGCAGCAACTTGACAGCATGGGTCTGCTTTAAGACCTCTAGATCTATTTTTATAACAGATGACAAACGATAATGTCTGTATTCTGTTGCCCACCCTCAATGAAGAGGCTACCATTGCCAGGGTTATAAGTGAATTTCGTTCTGAAGGTTTTGACAATATACTTGTCATTGATGGCAACAGTAGGGATAGGACCAGGGAGATAGCTGGATCAGAGGGTGTGAAGGTTGTTGTTCAGACCGGTAAGGGTAAAGGTCAGGCTATAAAGCAGGCATTTGAGCTCATAGATACGGATTATGTGGTCATGGCCGATGGCGATGGCACAAACCTTGCAAAGGATGTACACGCTGTACTGGCCCCTGCTATTGAGGGCAGGGCCGATCATGTGATGGGAAACCGTTTTGCCAACTATGAGAAGGGAGCATTTACAAGGCTAAATCTGATCGGTAACAGGATAATCAACATGTTCTTTGGTCTTGCATATGGTGTGTGGCTTGAAGATATACTTACAGGGTATCGGGCATTTAACAAAAAGGCCATAAGGTCATTCGAATTGAAAAAATCAGGATTTGAGATAGAATCTGAGATCACTATCGAAAGTGTCAAGAAAGACCTGAGGGTAGTGGAAGTACCTACTACATACCTTGCAAGGCATTCTGAGGGTGCTACAAAGCTCAATCCCCTAAAGGATGGATTCAAAATAGGTTCAACCATATATAAGATGGCAAAGCTCCACAACCCAATGTTCTATTTTGGTATAATCGGTGGTATTTTCATAATGCTTGGGCTGTTTCTTGGTACTTTTGTGGTAGTCCAGTGGTTGCAGGGAATTACACGCATACCTATGACCATCCTGACTGCATTACTTATAATCGCTGGCTTTCAGATGTTCGTATTTGGTATCCTGAGCGATCTTATGGTTTCTCTTCACAGGGAGAACATGCGTATGTTGAGAAAGATCAGCGAAGAAAAGGAAGAGCAATGAATATTCAATAGGGTTTTTAAAAATTAATTTTGTAGAAACCACATCTATACATTTATTAATTAAAGTTAGGTTGTTATGCATACAAATAAATTAGCAACAAAAAAGCTTGTAAATAATAAAGCAGTTCAATAGCATTGTTTTTTAAGTGTGATGTCCTTATTAGTTCTTACTCGCGGATGTAAAAACAGCACCTGACAAGTTAACTTGACTTTATCTAAAGTTTATTTTTTGAAAAATGTTATATACAATTTAGTTCTTGTATGTTACATCAAACCCTGAGGTATAAACAATGACAATAGTAACAGATGCAAAAAACGGTAAGATCACAGAAGAAATGAAGGTCGTTGCAGCAAACGAAGGTAAGGACCCCGAGTTCATAAGGCGAGGTATAGCTGCAGGAAGGATAGTCATACCAATGACCCCATACAGGGATATAAAGCTCTGTGGTATTGGTGAAGGCTTAAGGACAAAGGTAAACGCCTCAATTGGCTCATCCTCTGATATAGTTGATGATGAGGCAGAAGTTGCAAAGGCAAAGGCTGCAGAGGCTGCAGGCGCAGACACCCTTATGGAACTTGGTACCGGCGGAGATTTCCTTGGTATAAGAAAGAAGGTATGTGATGCAATATCACTGTCTGTAGGATCAGTTCCTCTCTATCAGGCTTTCATCACAGCAGCAAAAAGAGATGGTGCAATTGTGCACATGACAGAGGACGACCTTTGGAATGCAACTGAGGAGCAGGCAAAACTTGGTACGAATTTCATGGCCATCCATACAGGTATCAATAATATTGTCCTTGACAGACTAAAGGCACATGGAAGGTATGGTGGGCTCTGTTCCCGTGGTGGTGCATTCATGAGCACATGGATGCTTCATAATGAGAAGGAGAATCCACTTTATGAGGATTTCGATTATCTTTGTGAGATCCTTAAGGAACATGAAGTAACATTGTCCACAGGCAATGGTATGCGTGCGGGTGCTATACACGATGCTACTGACAGAGCACAGATCCAGGAACTTATTATTAACTCTGAATGCGCACAAAAAGCACACGACAATTATGACCTTCAGGTAATAGTAGAAGGTCCTGGCCACGTCCCACTGGACGAGGTAGAGATGAATGTAAAGCTTATGAAATCAATGAGCAATGGAAAACCATTCTACATGCTCGGTCCTCTTGTGTCTGATATAGGTGCAGGCCGTGATCATGTAGTTACAGCCATCGGTGCGGCAACATCTGCAGCAGCAGGGTGCGACTTCCTTTGTTATGTGACACCTGCAGAACACCTTGCACTTCCAAACATAGACGATGTCATTGAGGGTGTCAAGACTTCAAAGATAGCCGCACATGTAGGGGACATGGTCAAGAACAAGGAAAGCCGTGACCTGGACCTTGCAATGGGTAGGGCTCGCAGGGACCTTGACTGGGAAAAAATGTATGGTTTATGTCTTGATCCGGAACTTGCAAGGAGCATCAGGGACAGCAGGGCTCCCGGGGACGACGATGCATGTACAATGTGCGGAGACTTCTGCGCCCTTAAGATAGTCAACAAAAGCTACAATCTTGCAAAGTAATGCCTCGGGCATTACACACCTTTTCTTTTTCTTTTTATGTGTACATTCAGTATCATTGTGCATTTCTCATTGTGTAATGGAACAAAGTATCTGTAACTGTACAATCTGTAACTGTACAATCTGTAACTGTACAATCTGTAACTGTACATAAAATACCGTAATTGCAGATCTTATAACAAATGCTTTTTTCTGGCAGTCAGCATAAGTTTTATACTGTGAGTTCTAAAACTATGCTTATGGCAATTATCACTATGACCACTGACTTCGGGACTCTTTATCCTGCTTCCATGAAAGGTGTTGTTATGGGTATAAACCCCAAAGCAACTATCGTGGACATATCCCATTCAATACCACCTGCAAACATAAGGGCAGGAGCATTTGCCCTTTATTCTGTGATAGGTTACTTCCCTTCCGGAAGCATCCATGTGGCTGTCATAGACCCTGGTGTTGGCACAGAGAGAAAGGCTTTAGTCGTGCGTGCAGGGGAACAATATCTTGTGGGGCCTGATAATGGTCTCCTTATACCCGCAGCTAAAGGCCTTGGAGACTTTCAGGTATATGAGGTTATAACTGAGAAAATTTGCAGCTCATCCTCTTTTACCTTCCATGGAAGGGATATATTCGCCCCAGTGGCTGCACATATATCTGCAGGAATGGACCTTGGTGATATAGCTCGTCCACTTCATGAATATGTAGACCTTGATTTTTCGGGCTATGAGATACAGGATGATCTCATCAGGACAAAGGTCATCTATGTGGATGATTTTGGTAATATAGTGACAAACATTCCCCATGAGCAGATAGTTAAATCTCTATCCTGGGGTGCAATACTTTCAATATCAGGGATAAAGATGCCTTTTATGAGGACATATGGAGAAGTTGCAAAGGGACGATTGTTGTCACTTGTGGGGAGTCATGGTTTCTTTGAGATCGCAGTAAACCAGGGAAATGCTTCAAAGACATTACGTCTGAACAGCGGAAAAGATGTTCATATAAGTGTTCTATCCTACAAGTGACTTTATGCTGTTGATAACAACAATATATGGATTAATAACAATATATGGATTAATAACAATATATGGATTAATAACAATATATTGGTTAACAGTCTACAAAATGATTGAACTACTCCACGCTTACGCATGGAGATTCCTACAAGTAATTACGATTTGTAATTCTGATTGTATATTATCAACAAATTGTTGATAGCCTGTCCAAATGGCATTTTGTGATAGGTAACG
>PXAV01000177.1 GCA_003565715.1 Methanosarcinaceae archaeon | reverse complement strand
CCATGCTGAGAATGTCATTGACCTCTTCCCTAGTTTCCATTAGCTGAAAAGCGCCACATGGGATTCCTTTTACAGATTCTGCAGCTCTATTAAGCAGGTCGAAGATGGTACGGTTGGAGTTAAGTGCCTCACTTCCACCTTTGAATATGGTTGCATTCCCGCTTTTAAGGCATAATGACATGACCTGTGGCACTACGTCAGGACGTGCTTCGAATATTACACCAATAAGTCCGATTGGGCAGCTTACCTGGTACAGTTCAAGTCCCTGATCAAGCTCCAAAGCATCAATTGTCTTACCCACCGGTTCCTCCAGGCTGATCACATCACGAATGCCTTCTATCATTCCACTGATCTTACTTTCGTTAACCTTAAGCCTGTCTACAAGGGCCTGGGATAACTTCCCTTTCCTTTTAAGCTTCTCAGCAGCCTCAACGTCCTTGCGGTTTGCCTCAAGTATCTTCTTACGATTATTATCAAGTGCCTGTGCCATTGCTTCAAGGGCGGAATTCTTGCTTTCAGTGCTCACACTTGCAAGGATGATAGATGCCTTTTTTGCCTCAATGACCTTTTCTTCAATTTCCATGACCATGAATAAACCACCTGGGTTTTATTAAAATAGTGACGTAAGTATTGAGCTATATCTAATATAGAGGTATTGCAAATAGTTCTTTGGTTTTATATTTGTCGATTATGGTGGAATAATCACATATTCATTTATTGTCGTTCGATTTTTTTGTCCCAAAATACAGAATATCTGATCGATCGGCCTGCAGTATATTCCAGTCAATTACAAAACCACTCATAAATCTGTATTTCATTCTTTCCACAAGATCTTCAATGGCCAGAATGTTAGTCTCAGAAGTAGGTGTCACAATTATCATCTTCATGTAATGTAATGTAATGTAATGTAATGTAATAGCACAATGATCTATTCCTTAGGATATCTTTATTAATAATCATTAAGTATAGGCTGGCAGGAGATTAATATGAGCACACGTGAGTATATGCTGGGAAACGTTGCGATAGCACGCGGTATCGTTGAAGGGGGTGGACAGGTCATATCCGGTTATCCGGGAACGCCTTCATCTGAGATCATCGGTTCACTGGCATCGATGAAGGAAAGGGATTTTTACGTAGAGTGGTCTGTCAATGAGAAGGTTGCACTTGAGGTTGCAGCAGGTGCTGCAATGGCTGGTGTGCGTTCTGTTGTTACTATGAAACATGTAGGGCTTAATGTTGCTGCAGACCCACTTATGACACTTGCATATACTGGTGTTGAAGGCAGTATGGTTATAATAGTTGCAGATGATCCATCATGCCATTCCTCTCAGAATGAACAGGATACCCGCAGATACTCTCAGTTCTCTCTTATACCTTGCCTAGACCCCTGTACTCCCCAGGAAGCAAAGGATATGGTCCCATATGCGTTTGAAATATCCAACAAGTTTCAGATGCCTGTTATCTTCAGACCCACTACAAGGATATCCCATGGAAAATCTGATGTTGAACTTGGACATGTGAATAAAAGCACCCAAGTTGCAGACTTTAAGAAAGACCTTGGCAGGTGGGTAATGATACCAAAGTATGCCCGGATCCAGCACCCTCGCCTTCTTGATATACAAGGAAATATCAACAAGGAACTTGAGAATTCTCCATGGAATGAACTGGAGATAAAGGAAGACACAAATATTGGTATAATATCATCAGGGATAGCTTCTGTCTATGCAAAGGAAGCTGTTATTAAACAGGACCTAATTGCATCTTTCCTTAAGATAGGGACCTATCCTGTCCCGGAAGAGAAGATACGCAGAATCATGGAAAATTCTGAGCTGCTAATTGTTTTTGAAGAGATGGAACCTGTTGTTGAAGAGCTGGTACGTATGATAGCGCAGCAAACCGGTTCAAATGTCAGGATAGTAGGAAAGATGCAGGGCCCCGTCCCACGTTGCTATGAGCTGAATACTGATATATGTGCAGATGTACTTGCAGATGTGCTTGGACTTGAAAGACCGCTTGTTCCTGAAGAGGTGACCGAGGATTTCGATTACAAAGCATGCAGACTCGAACTTCCAATGCGTCCTCCTGTAATGTGTCCGGGATGCTCCCACCGGCCGACCTTCCACATCATGAAAAAGGTATATGGGAAGGATGCCATCTTCCCAAGTGATATAGGCTGTTATACTCTGGGTATCCAGAGCGGCACAGTTGACACAACACTTTGTATGGGGGGAAGCATAACCGTTGCAAGTGGAATGTATCAGGCTGGTGAGAAAAAACCCATATGTTGTTCCATTGGTGACTCCACGTTCTTCCACACAGGCATGAACGGGCTTCTTAATGCAATATACAATAAGGCTGACATAACTGTTACCATTGTGGACAACCGCACAACGGCAATGACAGGTCATCAGCCAAATCCTGGAATGGGCAAACTTGCCACAGGTGAGGAAACAGTTGAAGTTTCCCTGGACGCATTATGCAGGGGAATGGGTGCAGAATTTGTAGAGGTCTTTGATCCATATGATCTGGAGCAGACAGAGGAGGTATTCAAAAGAGCAAAGGAACACAGGGGTACATCTGTTGTTATCACAGATCAGCTCTGTGTTATCGATGCAAAGCGTTCCGGAATTCGCAGGAAACCTTTCAGCATAGATGCAGATAAATGTACAGGCTGCAGGATATGTGTTAATCTTGGATGTCCGGCAATTGAATTTGATGTTGATGCTAAAAAGGCATCTGTAAATGTAATGTGCAATGGGTGCGGTGTTTGTGCCCGTATGTGTAAACTTGATGCCATAAGTGAGGTGGGTATATGAGCGCTTCAGGAATATCTCAATTCGATCTTATTATTGCAGGTGTGGGCGGACAGGGTGCTATTCTTGCATCTGATATTATTGGTAAGGCCGCTGTAAAGGAAAAATTGTCCGTACGGGCTGCAGAGACACACGGCATGGCACAACGTGGTGGTTCTGTGGTCAATCATGTGAGACTTGGTTGTGACCTGGGTTCAATGATACCTATGGGTGGTGCTGATGTGTTGTTGGCACTTGAGCCAAGTGAGGCACTAAGGTATCTTGAATATCTATCCGAAGATGGTCTGGTCATTGTCAATACCTCGCCTGTATTACCTGTAACCGTGACATCCGGGCTTTGTACCTATCCTGATATAGATGCCATTATCGAAAAACTTGGACAGAAGCGTGCTGTCAAGGCCTTCAATGCAACTGATATTGCAAAGAGGGCAGGTAATATACAGACAATGAACGTTGTAATGGTGGGTGCAGTATCCAGCTACTTGCCTATTCCTGTTGAAACGCTACTTGGATGTGTAAGGACACTTGTCCCTCCAAAGACCGTCGATATAAATATAAAGGCATTTGAACTTGGACATCTGTCAACAAAGGATGATTGATATCATCCTTTATTTACCTATCATTGTTATTCATTACTACGTTTTTTATTTGTTACATCTTTTTCATATTTGTTTTCTATTTACTTTCATATTTATTTCAATGGATGTCTTTACAAGATAATCCCTGACTATACGCAACGTTAATATCTTTTTATTGTTAATTTTAGCAAAGTCTTTAAATCCTATTCACACATATAATAGTTTAATAATAAATGTGGGAGATATTCCATGGTATCTGTTGGTCAGAAACTCTTAGATGTTCCTTTTGGGGACATGATAAAAGAAATGGCTTTTGCCATTGCAGAAGGACAAACCGCTCTGGACCTGAATTCTATAAACGTTGCTCAGGCCCTTGCAGAAACTGAGCTTGAAGCTGGAAGTGTTATTCTCTATATAGAGGAAACAGCTGACGAAGATGGGAACGTAACTGCTAGTAATGTGGTTACCAATGACAGGCCCATGTCTTTGCTTACATATGGTCTTGAACCTCGCTTTTATGAGTTCACGGAGTCTATCATTGAGGTCAAGATGACAATTTCAATGAAAAGGGAGCACTCAACTGAGCTTAAATATGGCAGAGAGTTTAAATTTACAAACGAGTCCAAGATAAAAGGTAGTTACAAAACAAGTGGGCTTGCTGGTCTTCTTTTTGGTAAGGGTAAAGGAAGTTTTGAGAATACTACCAATGTTGCATACACATCTACCTTTGATGCAACGTACAAGTCAAAGTATTCCTTCAGCGAAGAAGGCACAAGCCTGCTGCGCACAACACTAAGGCCGGTGCCTCCACCAGAAAGGGCTATTCCTACTGTAAGGGTCAAAGAAGCTTCTCAGTAAGGTGGTCCATTTACATCAATGCATTTTCTGCATTGAAGGTCCATTTTTTTATTGAAGCTTAAAGGAGGTATTAATCTGCCATCCAAAAATAGTGAAGCTATCGAAGAAGTCCTGGTCAGTCCGCTCTCAACAATACTGGGCGAGATGGGCAGGTCAATTGCTAAGACACAACAGGCACTTGACCGCAATTCTATCGAGACGCAGATAGAACTATCTAATGACGTTGTCCTGAAAGACTATGGTCTGGAAGCCACCTGGTATCATATTCCAGAAGTAGATATTGAGCTTAAGATGACCCTTTCCATGAAATATGAAGAAGAAAGGGATTCCAAAAATCGTGTAAGGGGTTATAAGCGTGTTTTGAATGCAGCCCCTCTGAATGCCTCTTACAGTTCTCTCAATTCCTATGCTGCAGAGGGTTCAAGTGTCCTTAAGGCCAAGATAGTATCGGTTCCTCCATCTTACAGGGCTGTGAATGAATGATGCTTGGGGGTTTGGAATGACTGATATAAAGGAGCTTAGGGAAAATATAGACCGTTTGAACAGATCAAATACAACAGTTTCAAAGAGACAGAGTTATGATATGTTAATGAGGACAGTTAAAGATATAGAGTCTGAACTGGAGGCGGCCAGGAAGGAACTTTCGGTAAATTATGATAAGTTTGAAAGTTTGAAAAAAGAGAATCTGAGTTTAAAGAATGAATATAATATTCTCAATAATAGTGTCCATGAATTGTTAAAGGAAAAAACAGAAGTTGAAAAGAAACTGGAGAAAATATCAAAGAGCAGGCCACAGCTCTCTTCAGCAGATCTTGTGAAAACTTTCAGTAACTCACTTGAAAAGATGGATGAAACCGTCAATAAGGGGGCTTCGAGGGTAAACTACAGTGTAAGCTCAATGAACGTAAGGCTCATGACAAATCTTGCTGTCCAGGACAACGAGCTGAGATTTCAACTTCCGGGAGCCGATGACATAATTCCTCCGGCAAATATGAGCCAGGTGGAATTCACAATAAGTTCATCTGCAAAAGAGCCACCATTGTCAGAGCTGAAGGATGTGCCAGAAGTGGTGGGGCTTGATGTTGAGAACGCACATTCCAGATTAAAGGCAGCAGGATTTGTGCAGGGTGAAGTTGAAGAAAAGGACAGCAGCCTTGTTCAGGGTACAGTACTTTCTCAAATTCCCTCCGGCAGATCTATAGCAAAGCCCGGTGATGAGGTTGATCTAGTGATATCTAGGATTACCTCGGTCAAGGTCCCTTATCTGGTGGGTATGCCTCAGGAAGCTGCCGAAAAAGCACTTAATACAAGCCGTCTTGTATGTGGCATGATCACAGAGCAGGAAGACTCCTCCAGACAAGGCATGGTCATAAGCCAGTCAATTGCAGCCGGAGAACTTGCAGATACAGGAACTGAGGTCGACCTTGTAGTCGGGGGTCCAAAAACAGAATTCTCTGCAGTATCAGGTGCAAAAAAGGAAGTTGCAACAAAAGAAGAAAGTGATAATGCCACGGTTGGGGCTGTAAAGGGTACCAGGCAAGTGTTGTCATCAAATCCATCTATCAGACTATCACCAAACAGAAGATCTCGTTTCGGAAAGGAATAGTTTAAATGCCAGTTGAGACACATTTAATAAGAGTTTCAGACAATGCGACCTCTGAGCAGGTGGAAAGCCTTCTCAGGGCCCTTGTTAATATAGGCGCCAAGGTGGAAGTTGTTGTGAAAAAGAGCATAGTTGCCACATTTGATAGCGATTATGCTGGTAAAATAAGGAAAAAGGCTGGAGTTAAACTCGTTGGAGGGGTTGATCTGAGGGAAAGGACAGTTAGAAAGGTTGTAAAGCGGAATCCTTGACCCCCACAACAGTAATATTGCAAACATTATAATGGCATATTGTTACTATTAACTATGCCCATCAAAAAAAACCTGTGTAAACAAGCACCTGAACAGGTGAACTGTGTGGATGATTTTTGAAAAAAAGCATGTAAGAGGAATACGACTATAATATTCCACTGATGTACTTCTTTATGTCTTCTTTTGTCTCTTCGTTCTGAAGGGAAAAATCTATTATTGCTTTTACATATTCTATCTTGTCGCCAGTGTCATATCTTTTACCTGTGAACCTGTATGCATATACTTTCTGTTCTTTGTTCAAAAGACGAATCCCATCAGTAAGCTGTATTTCGTTTCCGACACCCTCTGATGTCCTTTCAATACAGTCCATTATCTCAGGCGTGAATACATATCTTCCAATTGCACCGATATTAGAGGGAGCTTTAGAAGGAGCTGGCTTTTCTACAATGTCGTCTATGATGTAGATTGGTCCTTCCAGCGGCTTTCCTTTGACTATACCATAACTCCCTGTCTTCTCGGGGGGGACCTCTTCTACTGCTATTGTAGAGCGGCCATATTTCTGAAAATTTTCTATCAACTGCATGGTACAGGGTTTTTTATTGACTATTATATCATCGCCCAGCAGCACAGCAAAGGGCTCATCGTTTATATGTTTCTTTGCTGTCAGTATGGCGTCACCAAGACCCTTTGGCTCTTTTTGTCTTATGTAGTGTATGTCCAGCATAGATGATATATCCTGCACCACTTTGAGCTGTTTATCATTTTTCTTATGTCGAAGGTGACTCTCAAGCTCGGGGGAATCATCAAAATAGTCCTCAATGGACCTTTTACTCCTTCCGGTTATGAATATTATGTCATCTATGCCTGAGGCTATGGCTTCCTCTACAACATAATGTATAACAGGTTTATCTATTACTGGTAACATTTCCTTTGGCATTGATTTTGTTGCGGGCAGGAACCTTGTCCCCATTCCTGCAACAGGAATAACTGCTTTCTTTACTTCCAATATTTACTTCCTCCTGCCTTTTCTATTATATACATCTTACACTCATGATTCCAATTTTGTCAAACCATGTATGAGGATAGGGGAATATCTCTAAGATCGGATCATTCATTTATATCCTTTTTTTGTATTGTTAAACACTTTCAACCATTTTATACGTATCCATTATGTACTTTTGGTCCAATGCTGATGATGTATCATTGATCTGAAATAATGAAAACAATTTTTAATTATGGGTAACATTTTAACTGATATGGTAATGATGCTCTATTGATAACATTAATCGTGCATTCTATTCTTTTGGATGTAGCCCTTTGTGGCTTTTTATAGAGAATAGTGCATGGTTTAGACTTGTTTTTGACAACGGCTTATGCAAAGGCTTTATATACAATATATTCCTTTAATGGCGCAACGTTAGATTACATTGAATATATGGCTATCTGACCAAATTAGAATTACAGTGCGAAAAAGTCGGGTTTAACATGAAGTATGATTGGGCCTCTTCAAGAATGCCCGTTTACACTAAATGTGGTAAAATACTGGGATGTTTAAATCTTTTCGAGATGACCACTCAGTAGTGCCTATTGGCACACGAAGGTCCGTTGACGACTGGAAGTATGCAGTTTCGGTATTGAATGCGTACATTATTTAGTACGTGGAGTCTACCGGATGTTGTATCTATCCGTATCACGGTACTTCTGCACGACTTTCTCGCGTAATAGGGCATTGCAATGATGCATTGGCCTGCAAGAAGAAAATGTGTAAATCAGGAGAATAATAATGGCAAAAGGACACAGACCAAGACGAGGTTCACTCGCTTTCAGTCCGCGCGTAAGAGCAAAAAGCCACATACCAAGGTTTAACTCATGGCCACAAACAGCTGGAGAATCAAAACTTCAGGATTTTGCTGGTTACAAGGTGGGTATGACCCATGTGGTAATGATAGATGATGTTAAGAACAGTCTAACAGAAGGCATGGAGATCTCAGTTCCTGTGACAGTTGTGGAAACACCTGCTGTGCGGGTTGCTGCAATCCGTGCCTATGCTCTTTCTGGATATGGGAACAAAGCAATTTCTGAGGCCTGGGCTGCAGAGCTTGATGAGGACCTTGCAAGGGCAATAGACATGCCAAAAGTATCAAATATGGAAGAATCTCTTGAGAGGATCGCGAGTCTTATCGATGAGGGCAAGGTATCTGATATAAAAGTTATCACTTATACTTTACCAAAGAAGATAACTGGTATTCCCAAGAAGAAGCCTGACATAATGGAAACAGCAGTAAGTGGATCTGATGTGGGTTCTAAGTTCGAATACGCAAAGTCCTTACTTGGATCTGAAATAAACATCGGTGATGTCTTTAGTGAAGGGACTTTTGTGGATGTGGCAGCAATCACAACAGGGAAAGGTACCCAGGGCCCTGTAAAGAGATGGGGTATCAACCTGGCAAAGAACAAACATTCACGCCAGGGAAGTCTCAGGCAGGTGGGCACCCTTGGTCCTTTCCATCCGTCAATTGTGAACTGGAGGGTTCCTCAGATGGGTCAGATGGGATATCATCAGAGGACAGACTACAACAAACGTATCCTTAAAGTGGGTACCGATGGTGAGGAGATAACGCCAGATGGTGGTTTCCTTAATTATGGTCTTGTTCGTGGCGGCTATATACTGATCAAAGGCAGTGTTCCTGGTCCTTCAAAGAGACTTGTGAGGCTAAGGGATCCTGTAAGGTCCAAGGTACCTGCTATGGGTGAACCGGATATCGTTCACGTGAGCACACAGTCCAAGCAGGGGTGAACTGAATGGTTACAGCAAAAATTATAGATCTATCTGGGAATGCTAAGGGAGAAGTAGAACTTCCTTCTGTGTTCAAAGAGGCATACAGGCCAGACCTTATCAAAAGGGCAGTCCTTGCAGCTCAGGGAAATAGATATCAGCCATATGGTCCCAGGATGTACTCGGGTATGGATACCTCAGCAGCATCATGGGGATCAGGAAGAGGTGTTGCACAGATACCAAGAATAACAAATGGTAACAGGGCAGCAAGAGTTCCACAGGCAGTTGGTGGAAGGCGGGCACATCCTCCAAAACCTGAAGCTTACAGGACCGAGAAGGTAAACAAAAAGGAAAGACGTATGGCTATACGTTCTGCGATAGCTGCAACAGCTGATGCAGGACTTGTTAAGTATCGTGGACACAGGTTCGATACACAGCTTCCACTGGTGGCTGCTGATGAACTTGAGGACATTGGAAAGACAAAGGATGTTGTAAGTTTCCTGCAGAATGCAGGTGTCTATGAAGACGTACTTCGTGCAAAGGATGGAAAGAACATCCGTGCAGGAAAAGGCAAGGTCCGTGGCAGGAGATACAAGAACAGAAAAAGTATTCTTATTGTTGCAACAAGCGACAGCCCTCTGATGAGGTCCTCAAAGAACCTTGCAGGAGTGGACGTAATATCTGTTGATTCACTTAGCACAGAGCTCCTTGCACCAGGCACGCATGCTGGAAGGCTTACTATATGGACCGAGTCTGCGATATCTTCTCTTGGAGGAATGTTCGAATGAGCGTAGTTCAGTTTCCGTTTATCACAGAAAAGGCAATGATGCTACTTGAAGACAACAAGCTTCAGTTCATTGTCGATTCCCGTGCAAACAAGAGCCAGATCAAGGCAGATGTAATGAAGATGTACGGTTTCCCTGTGGCATCTGTGTGTACCATGAGCACAATGAAAGGTCGAAAGAAAGCTATCGTTACCTTTGAAGGCACAGAGGCAGCCCATGAGATAGTTACCAGACTAGGTCTTATGTGAGGTGAAATAACATGGGAAAAAGAATCGTATCACAGAACAGGGGTCGTGGGTCTCCCACTTACAGGGCTCCTTCACACAAATATAAGTCTGCACTTAAGCATCCAAGTGTTGCTGAAGGCACAGTATATGGAACAGTTATTGGGATTACACATGATCCGTCCCGCTCAGCACCAATTGTAAAGGTTTCCTTTGATAATGGAGAAGAGCGTCTGATCATTGCACCAGAAGGTATAGCAGTTGGCGATAAGATAGCATGTGGCATATCTGCAGAGATAAAGCCCGGCAACATACTGCATCTTGCAGAGATACCAGAAGGTATACCTGTTTGTAACATCGAGTCAAAACCAAACGATGGCGGTCATTTTGCCCGTGCTTCTGGTGTCTATGCTACTGTCATAGGTCATGACCGTGGCAAGACTATCATCCAGATGCCATCAGGTGAGATGAAATGGCTAAACCCCAAGTGCCGTGCTACCATTGGTATAGTTGCAGGTGGTGGCAGGGCTGACAGGCCTTTCCTCAAAGCAGGTAAGAAGTACCATAAGATGAAGACAAGGGCTGCAAAGTATCCCCGGGTATCAGGAATTGCTATGAATGCGGTAGACCATCCATTTGGTGGAGGTAACCGTAAACATCCTGGTAAGCCCACAACAGTAGGAAGGAATGCACCTCCTGGTCGTAAGGTTGGTCAAATAGCAGCACGCAGGACCGGAAAGCGTTAACCGGAGGCTAATATATGGTAAAGAAATCATCATCAAGATTACCAAAACGAAAAGGTGAATATACATACCGTGGTAAGACGGTAGCAGAACTCCAGACCCTGGGCAATGAAGATTTTATTAAGATGTTGCCTGCACGCGAGCGTCGCACTCTAAAGAGAGGCTACACAGAAGGCAGGAAGGATCTTGTTCAGAAACTCAGGGACGGAGAGGATAATTTGAGAACCCACTACAGGGATATTGTAATATTTCCTGAAATGGTTGGAAAGAATGTACAGGTATATAATGGCAAGTCATTTGTGGCATTTGAGATTCAGCCCGAAATGATAGGACACAGGTTCGGAGAATTCGCACCAACCCGCACAAAGGTTTCCCACGGAAGTGCCGGTGTAGGAGCTACCCGTTCAAGTAAGTTCGTGCCACTTAAATAAGGTGAGATAATGGCAAGAATTGGATATTCTATGGAATTGGACCCAAAGTCAAGTTCAAAGTCAATGGGTGCAGAGCTTCATATCTCTCCTAAGAAGTCACGTGAACTTGGAAGGGCCATCAAAGGTATGCGTACCGCTACAGCCCGGAAATATCTTGAGGGTGTTGTCAGCATGAAACAGGCAGTTCCTTTTAAAAGGCACTGCGATGGTTCTGGACACAGAAAAGGTCCAATGGCAACAGGCAGATATCCTGTGAAAGTTGCTGAGGCTTTCCTGAAAATATTGGAAAATGCCAGGAGCAATGCAGAATATAAAGGTCTTGACCCCGAGTACATGTACATTTCACATGTTGCTGCAAAGCGTGGGCGTGTTATACATGGCATGAGGCCAAGGGCCCGCGGACGTGGCAGCCCTAAGAACACGGACACTGTGAATGTCGAGATTATTTTGAATGAGGTGCGTTAATGGCAATAGAGAAGAAATTCGTTCAGGAAGGTTACGTAAAAGCCTCAATGGATGAATATTTCGCAAAACAGCTCAGCAGAGCAGGCTACGGTGGGATGGAGATCAATCGTACTCCTATGGGTACCCAGATCACCGTATATTCAGAAAAGCCGGGAATGGTCATTGGTAAGGCTGGAAAGGTCATCCGTAAGCTGACAAGGGATATCGACAGGATGTATGCTATCGACAATCCCCAGATAGATGCCCAGGAGGTCAAAAAGCCAGAACTCAATGCCCAGATGATGGCTACACGTCTTGCTTCTTCAATTGAGAGGGGCTGGTATTTCAGAAAAGCCGGTCATAATACCTTAAGAACTATCATGAACTCAGGCGCACTGGGATGTGAGATCATTATATCGGGTAAACTCACTGGTGCAAGGTCAAGGACTGAAAAGCTTGTAAACGGTTACATAAAACATGCCGGAAAGCCTGTTGATGATATTGTGGACGAAGGTTTTGCTATCGCTGTTAAGAAACTGGGTACCCTTGGATGTAAAGTAAGGATCATCCCTCCCGGGGCAATATTGCCTGACTCTTTTTATATTAAGAAGGTAGAAGAGGAACAAAGTGCTGAACCAGTCGCAAAAGAGGAAGCAAAGGCTGATATCGCTGAACTCGTAGACAAGAAGTCAGAAGGTGAGGTTGCAGATGAGGAAGAAGTAGTGGAAGTTGAAGAAGAAATCACAATTAAAAAATCCACTGATGAATCCAATGATGCTGATTCTGAAGAAGAAAGTTCTGAGCAGGAAGCTTCCGGATCTGATGATTCTGTACCAGTGGAGGATCTTGGGGACGAGCAGAGAAGGCTGGTAGATGATGTCTGGCAACATAAGCACGAAGGCTATGATTACTGGCATCCTGTTGCACGTGTCCATAAGGAGGACAAGTAATGGCAATTCTTCGAGTAGGCGAGATCAGGGATATGTCCCCGATCGAGAGAATGGACGAACTTGAGAAGATAAGAGACGAGCTCATTCGCGAGCGTGCTCTTTCATCTGCTGGCGGTGCTCCTGATAATCCGGGAAAGATCGGAGAACTCAGAAGGACCATTGCCAGGATAAAGACCATCCAGAAGGAAATGAAGGAGATCTGATTTGGAGATAACTCCTTATAAACTGGTGTTCCACGAACTGATCGGATTACAGGTAGAGAGTATAGAGGCTAAAAACCCTACCCTAAAAGAAATACGTGGGAAAGTTGTTGACGAAACGAGGAATATGATTATAATCCAAACAAAGGAAGGAAATGAAAAGATGGTTCAGAAAAAAGGTGTTTCCTTTGTGTTTCAGATACCTGCCCACTTATCCGGTGAACATGCTGATATGTATGTGAAAGTTAATGGGAACCTTCTGCTCTCACAACCCGAGAACAGAACAAAGAACATAAGAAAAATACACATGAGGTAATAATCATGGTTAAAGATATTGGTTTGGATGTCCCGGCTCCTGTAAAGGAGTGTGACGACTTCAATTGTCCATTCCATGGAAAACTCACAGTTCGCGGACAGGTCCTTGTAGGGACCGTTGTAAGCGATAAGATGGACAAGACCGTGGTCATCCAGCGTAAACATGAGATGCTTATAAAGAAGTATCAGAGATATGAGAAAAGGCAATCTAAGATCCATGCACACAACCCTCCATGCATTGATGCAAAGGTAGGGGATGTTGTGACAGTGGCAGAATGCAGACCTCTTAGCAAGACAAAGGCATATGTGGTCATAAAGGCGGAGGTGCAGGAATGAGGGGTACAAGATCAACAGTTCCCCGTGCACTCAATGCCGGTGCCAGGATAGATTGCGTTGACAATACTGGCGCACGTGTAGTTGAGATCATATCCGTCAAGGGCTATAGGGGTGTAAAGAACAGACATCCACGAGCTGGCGTAGGTGATATGTGTGTAGTATCTGTAAAGAAAGGCACACCTGAAATGCGTAAGCAGATAATTCTTGCAGTAGTGATCAGGCAGAAGCAGGAGCTACATCGCCCTGATGGCCTCAGGGTATCCTTTGAAGACAATGCGGTTGTAATTGTTGATAAGGATGGCCTGCCCAAAGGAACCGACTTTAAAGGGCCGGTTGCAAGGGAAGCAGCAGAAAGGTATCCAAAGATAGGTACTACTGCATCTATTGTAGTGTGAGGTGTGAACAATGGTATCAGATCAACCAAGAAAACAGAGAAAGGCAAGATATAATGCTCCTCTGCACATCAAGCAGAAATACATGGGTGCTCCCCTGTCAAAGGACCTGCGTGAGAAATACGGTCGCAGGAGTGCCAGCGTTATAGTTGGCGATACTGTCAAAGTTTTGCGAGGCGACCATGCAGGCGTTTCTGGAGAGGTGGAGGGCATCTCACTGAAACATGGAACCATTGTTGTGGAAGGCGTGGCTGTCTCCAAAGCAGACGGAACAGAGGTTGCAAGACCGGTATATCCTTCAAATGTGATGATAACAGCTCTTGCAATGAAGGACAAACGCAGAGAAGAAGTTATTGATAATAGGTGATTTTGTGGGCAAACATCAGAAAAGAATATCTGTCCCAAACAGCTGGCAGGTATCAAAGAAATCCAACAAATGGGTCACATCGACAAGACCCGGTCCACATAACAAGCAGCAAAGCATTCCTTTAGGTGTTGTCCTTAGGGATATGCTGGGTATTGTAGACACAAGGGCAGAAGCAAAACGTGCTCTATCTGAATGTAAGGTACTTGTAGATGGTGTTGTCAGAAAGGACCTGAGATTCCCGATAGGGCTATTAGATGTGATCTCAATACCAGCTGAAAATGTGGCATATCGTATGCTCCTGGATCGCAGGGGCAGGCTTGAGGTCTATAAGCTCAGGGATAACGACGCAAACAAGCTTTGCAGAATAAACGGCAAGACCATATTAAAGGGTGGAGCTGTACAGCTTAACCTTAATGATGGTACAAACCTTCTTGGGTCAAGTGACTACAAGACAAAGGACTCACTCATCCTCTCACTGCCTGATAAGAATGTTATCAAGCACATAAGATATGAGGTTGGGAACCTTGCTATGATAGTTGGTGGAAGGCATACAGGAGAGATTGGTACTATTAAGGATATCAACACTGTAAAAAGTTCCAAGCACAACACAGTCTCAATATCAGGCGAATATGAGTTTGAGACCATTGAGGATTTTGTTGTGGTGATCGGTGAGAAGGAACCTGAGATCAAACTGGGTGGTGAGTTAGTTGAGTAATCCAATGCGGACTCCAGTTGTGGAAAAGGTTGTTGTTCACATGGGCGTCGGAGAAAGTGGTCAGCATCTTGTTGACGCTGAAGGCATCCTAAGCAACATCACCGGGCAATCTGTTGTCAGGACCTATGCTAAAAGGACCCTTCCGGCTTTTGGGATTAAGAAGAACGAGCCAATAGGTTGTAAGGTAACTCTCAGGTCCGATCGTGCAGAAGAGTTCCTTAGGAAATCTATTGAGATTGTAGAAAGTAAACTTGAATCCTCACAATTTGACAAAAACGGAAATGTTGCTTTTGGAATAGAGGAACATACGGATTTCCCTGGTATGAGATACGATCCCAATATAGGGATATTCGGTATGGATATCAATGTCGTTGTCAATCGACCGGGATACAGGATAAGTAAAAGAAGAATAGCTATGAGAAAAGTCCCGTCATCTCACAAGATAACAAAAGAGGATACTATTGCTTTCTTCAAGGATAAATACTCTGTGGAGGTTATATAAATGGTTCAAACCACTAAGAGCTTTGGAAGAGGAGCAAACCAGTGCAAGAGATGTGGAAGAAAACAGGGGCTTGTCAGGAAATACGATATATACCTGTGCAGGCACTGCTTCCGCGAGATTGCCCACGATATGGGATTTGAGAAATATACGTGAGGTGGAAGAAATGGTATTATTAGACCCGCTTGCTGACGCTTTATCTACGATAAAGAATGCAGAGGCAATTGGTAAGGATTCCTGTGTCATTAAACCCGCATCAAAACTCATAGGTACTGTGCTTAAAGTAATGCAGGACCGTGGTTATGTTGGTGAGTTTGAGTTCATCGAAGATGGTAAGGCAGGGATCTACAAAGTAGAACTTATCGGTAGTATCAACAAATGTGGTGCTATCAAACCACGATATTCAGTAGGAGCTGCAGACTTTGAAAGATGGGAAAAGCAGTATCTTCCTGCAAAGAACTTCGGAACATTGATATTAACAACATCACATGGGGTAATGTCACAGTACGAAGCTCGTGAGAATAATATTGGTGGACAGTTAGTTGCATATGTGTACTGATATGGATGTGATGCACATGGCAAAAGAAACTAAGACAATAATAGAAGTTCCCGAGGATGTTACAGTTACATTCCAGGACCGGACATTAAGTGCTACAGGCCCAAAAGGCAAGAATGAAAGGCAGTTCTGGTATCCTGGAGTGAAGATAGAGGTTATAGACTCTGAGGTGATCGTTGATACAACAGCTACCAAGAAAAACCAAAAAGCAATGGTAGGGACCTTCGCATCACATATTTCAAATATGATAAAAGGTGTGAACGAAGGCTTTGAATATCGCATGAAAGTAGTTTATGCTCACTTTCCCATGCAGCTTAAGGTTGAAGGTAAGCAGCTGATGATCAGCAATTTCCTTGGTGAGAAGAAATCAAGATCTGCAAATATCCTCGGAGAGACCACTGTCAAGAACAAAGCCGATGATGTAATTGTAACAGGAATCAACAAGGAAGATGTCGGACAGACAGCAGCCAATATTGAACAGGCTACAAAGATAAAAGGCTTTGACTCGCGTGTCTTCCAGGATGGAATATATATAGTGGAGAAGATAGTGTAGGTGATCTGAATGGATGATAATACAAAGCGCCTTTTTAAGGCAAGGAAAATCCAGAAACGTAAAAAACCCGAGTTCAAGAGGACTGACAGTCACAAGTACAAACGCCTGGATTCTAACTGGAGGCGCCCAAGAGGTCTTCAGGGCAAACAGCGTAAACACTTTAAAAGCAAAGGTGCTCTTGCCCAGGTCGGTTATGGAAGTCCTGCTGCAGTGAAAGGTTTCCACCCTTCAGGATATGCAGAGATCCTTGTATTCACTGTCACAGATCTTGATAATGTAAATGCGGCTGAGGAAGCTATAAGGATAGCTGCAAAGGTTGGCCAGAG
>PXAV01000054.1 GCA_003565715.1 Methanosarcinaceae archaeon | reverse complement strand
CCCCATATAATATAAGTCAAAAAATGAATACAAGCAGCAGCAAATATATATTCAGGCCTTATCAACTTAAGGGCAGCTAAAGTATCAGAATCAAATGTAAAAAAAATAATAACCAGCCCAGAAACAAGGCCTATGAACAGCGATATAAATAGCCACTTTTTTATCTTGTTCATGTCAATATCCTGCATAAATATTGTAAACATATAGAAAATAAAAAATGAATAATTATGAATCGAATTCATACATCATGCTTAGATAGTGCATACCTTTCATAAATTGCCGCATTGATACATAACATACTAATCATACATAGTGATCGCATATTCTAATCATTCAACATATCCTCTTTTACATGCGACTTTGAAGGTATAGAAATATCTGGCCATATCTTAACATTGGAGTGAAGCGTCACATCATTATCAATGATGACATTTGGACCAATAACAGTTCCATTCTCAAGGCTACAATTGTCACCAACGCTTGTATCGTTGTCTATAATAGAGCCTGATACATTCGAGTTATTGCCGATTGAAACATTGTTGAATATATAAGAAGAAAGTATGCGGGTGTCGTTATTGATAACGCAGTTATCTCCAATGGTAGTATATGGACCCAGTAGTACGTTATCTCCTATCTTTGTATTCTCACCAATTACAATGGGCCCCACTATAGCAGAGTTCGAGCCAACAGAAACATTGTTTCCAAGTGTAAGAGGACCTTTTATACGTGCATCCACAGTTTTGAAATGACCTTCAATGGTAGTTCCCGGTAAAGCCTCAAGCATCCAGCGCTGTGCTTCTCTGTATGCAGATGGACTTCCAACATCCGTCCACTTGCCTCGTGCCAGTATTCCATTGATCTTTCTTTTTTTGGCAAGTATTGATGGGAAAAGGTCCTTTGCAAAGTCATATTGTTGTGCCGGAGGAATCCATTCAAATATCTCAGGGTCACATACATATATACCAGTGCTTGCAAGATTACTAAATATTTCACCGGGCCCGGGTTTTTCAAGAAAGCGATGTATGCGGTTATTAACATCCATATCAGCAATACCAAATTCGCAGGGGTCGTCAATTGATAAAAGTCCTATAGTAACAAGTGCATTTGTCATTTCATGGAACCTGTACATTTCCCTCAGATTCAGGTTCATTACATGATCTCCACCCAGTACTATGAAAGGACCGTCACTGAGATATTCTTCAGCATTCTTCACACCGCCGGCTGTGCCTAATTTTTCTTTTTCATATACATAATCAATATGGACTCCGAAAATATGACCATCGCCAAGATGCTCTTCTATCTTATCAGACATATACCCAAGTGTAATGACTATGTCATTGAACCCTTCCTTAGAAAGGTGTTCTACAAGGTGGACAACAGACGGCTTGTTAAGAATTGGTATATTTGGTTTTGGGCGAGCAAAGGTTAAAGGACGCAGCCTTGTTCCTTCACCACCACACATGATACAGGCTTTCATACTTTAATAGGATGAACTTTTTTACATATATCTTTACCGACAATTGGTTTTATTAAACACATCAATAAAAAAGCATATTCCCTTGTTTCAATTTGACGAAGCAACTACCCCATTACTGCTTTGTATGACAACTTGAATCTCTCCCTGATATTCACCAACTGTCCCTGAAATTATCACGCGGTCATTTTCATTGATCCGTGAATTTATATCATTTGCACCATTTCCAGATGGAACGAACAGAGGAACTACACCTGAACCATAATCCACGTTCATAAGAAGATGGTTGCCCGTATACGTAAATCTTTTTGATATTATCTCACCTTCAAACCGTACAGCTTCGCCTGGAAGAGAATATTCATTAAATTCTTTCACTTCACCGCCAATGCCTCCTGAATAAAAGGTGGCATATACAATGGTAAGTGAAAGAAAGGCCATGCAAAGCAGGATAACAACGACCTTTTCCTCTTTTTCCATAAAAGACCCACATCAGGCTTTCTCTACTGAAACGATCTCTATGAAGAACGTAAGGTCCTCACCTGCGAGATGGTGATTAAAATCAACAACTATCTCATCTTGAGAAACATCAACAATGGTTCCTTCTTGTCCTTGGGAAAATATTTTTTCACCAAGTACAGGAGTGATATTAGCTGAGTGGAAATCCTCCATTGTATATGTTACAATATATTCCTGTCTGACATCACCATAAGCATCCATATGAGGAATTGTTACAGTCTTGTTCTCTCCAACGGTCATTCCAACTACGGCATCATCAAAACCCTTTATCATCTGGCCCGAGCCTACTACAAATGACAATGGGGAATAGTTCCTGTTGGGATTATGAACGTTGTTCTGGACTGCTACATCTTCAAGTGAAGTGTCAAAAATCGTCCCATCATCCTGGCTGCCTATATAGTTAACATGTACAGTATCACCGTTTTCGACGGTCAGAGGTTCTTCCGACCCTGCACATCCACTAAGAGCAATAATGATTAACAATAGAAGGATTATCAATAGTCTTTTCATATGATCACCGGTTAAAATAGAACATTTACAGCTAGCTAACAAACAATAAGCTTATTGTCTTTTGAACTAATAATGGTGTGATCCATCAACATATATAAGTCTGCTGAAATGTGCTTGCCGATTTTCTAATACCGTAACAATTAATGTTCATCCAAGAAGATACACCTTAGCTTTTGATTCAGATGTTTTAGTGAATGTGTGGAGTGTAAATAGTGAATCAAATTAAAACAGGACCTTTTGCAAAAATACTTGCTTTGATATTACTGGCCTCTTTATTGATACTTGTATTTACATGGTATACTTCAGAACCAGATATTATCAATAACATGCATTCAGAAAATCACACAACTTTCATAAATCTGCCAGCGCCGGAAATTGCAGGAGACGTATCAGTAGAGGAAGCCATTTCCAGCAGGAGATCTGTCAGGAACTTGCAGGAAAAACCACTTAATGTTTTTGAACTCTCTCAATTGTTATGGTCTGCACAGGGAATAACATATCCTGAAAGAGATTTCCGCTCAGCGCCTTCAGCAGGTGCCACTTACCCCCTGAAGCTATACGTCATTGTATGCAAAAATGGAGTAGATGAGCAGAACATTGAGACAGGTGTGTATCTATATGTGCCAAAGGAAAATATTCTCAAACTCATCACTAAAGAGGACATAAGGTCTGATATATACCAGTTCGCTCTTATGCAAGCTCCTTTAGATTCAGCACCTGTGATCATTGTTATGGCTGCCGACATGTCCCGTACAACAGATAGGTATGGAGAACGAGGGGTCAGGTATGTACACATGGAAGCGGGACATAGTGCCCAGAATATTTATTTGCAGGCAACTGCCATGGAACTGGGAATGGTTGTCATAGGTGCCTTTGACGATAGAAATGTAAAAAGATCAATTAAAATGGACATGGACCATGATCCCCTGTACATAATACCTATAGGCTACCCATATTAGGAAGCATACTCTACAAAAATAATTCAATGGACTGGTCGGGAATTGAACCCGAGGCCTCTACCATGCCAAGGTAGCGATCTTCCCCTGATCTACCAGCCCGAATAATAATCCATACAGCACATTATCTCACATAAATCTATCGCTGTGAATATTTTTCTTTAGATGCTTATTAAAGATCAATTGCATCTCATCAATTCCCCGGAGCGAAATCTTAAAGTACCTGTATGCGTATTTGAAGTGTCGTTTGATGAAAGCGCAACATTGAAAGCAATTATATGGGCCCGTAGCTTAGCTAGGTGGAGCGCACGGCTGATAACCGTGAGGTCCTGAGTTCGAATCTCAGCGGGCCCATTTATATCAATTTTTAAAATTATTGTAGACTTTTATTTTAAAACTTTTAAAAATTTTGTATAAGAATTTATATTGATCGATATATTATATATTATTTAACATATACAATACATAAGTCACGTCTAAAAATAGTTATTCGTGACTAATTGTTTTAATATAAAAAATATTAATATATTATAAATACAT
>PXAV01000168.1 GCA_003565715.1 Methanosarcinaceae archaeon | reverse complement strand
TGTTGTTGCATGACAACCTGTAGTTCATCCCTTATAGTGGCAAAACTTTCCCCCTCCCCCTTCATCAGACCCTCTATTTGCTTATATTCTTCTTTTATCATCCTCAGGAAAAAATCATGTGACATGTCCTCATCACCGCTCTTTAAAGAACGCACATATTCAGCTGCATCAGCTCCTGCCCTTCTTCCAAAGACCACAGTATCAAGAAGGGAATTTCCCCCCAGACGGTTAGCTCCGTGCACGCTTATGCATGCACACTCACCAATGGCATAAAGGCCCTGTAACGGGGTCCTTCCATTTACGCCAGAGCTGACACCCCCCATTGAATAATGCTGTCCGGGTTGTACGGGTATAGGTTCTTTAACAGGATCGATACCTGCAAAGTCGACAGATATCTGCCGAATACCTGCAAGACGCTTATTTATCCTATCTTTTCCAAGATGTGTCAGGTCAAGATGAACAAATCCGCCGGGAAAACCTCGCCCTTCATCTATCTCTTTCTGAATGGCCCTGGCAACGATATCCCTTGGTGCAAGTTCCATGGAGCTTTTTGCATATCTTTCCATGAAGCGTTCATTATCTTTGTTCAAAAGGTATCCCCCCTCACCTCGTGCACCTTCGGTGATAAGGATATTTGTCCCAAAAAGAGTAGTGGGGTGGAACTGTACGAATTCCATATCCTCAAGCGGAACACCGGCATCGTATGCCAGGCTGATACCATGCCCCCTGTTTATTATGGCGTTTGTAGAACGCTGGTATATCCTTCCGTATCCTCCGGTTGCAAGGACCGTTGCCCTGGACCTGAAGGCAATGAGCTTGGAATCAGCAATGTTCATTGCAATACAGCCTGAACAACTGTTTTTTTCTACAACCAGCTTTGTCACAAACCACTCACTGTATATCCTGATATTACGACCTATGGCCTGCTCGTACAGCGTATGCAATAGATTGTGTCCTGTCCTGTCCCCTGCAAAACATGTCCTTGGGAATCCTGCTCCTCCAAAAGGGCGCTGGGCTATCATGCCGTTATCCCGGCGTGAGAAATTACATCCCCAGTTCTCCATTTCAATGACCCTTTCAGGAGCTTCTTTACAAAGCAGCTCTACTGTGTCCTGGTCAGCAAGATAGTCGCTACCCTTTATGGTATCAAAGGCATGCGTCTCCCAGCTATCATCCATTCCAAGAGAAGCATTGATACCTCCCTGTGCAGCACCAGAGTGACTGCGGATCGGATATACTTTTGAGATAACTGCAACATCCATACCCTGATCATATAACTCAATTGCTGCCCTGAGCCCAGAAAGCCCTCCGCCGATGACAACCACATCATGACTTATCATATCATTATCTGTTTTTCTGTCTATCATTTTCAATCCCCGTAAGTTTCATTGGATCAAGCAGCTCCTTAATTATCTCGTCAGGAAGGATTTCCGCTTCCACAACAATTTCTCTGATAGAGCGTTTCTCATTGTGTGCCCTGTAAGCTATATCTGCAGCTTTACTATAACCAAGGACCGGTGCAAGCGATGTCACCAGTGCAAGGCTGGAATCTGCAAGCTCAGCACACCTTTTTGTGTCAGCACCCATATTCTCAAGACATTTCTTGTTGAAAGAAGCGATGGCTCCTGTTAGTATACTGATAGACCTGAGGAGATTATGTGCCATAAGAGGTGTGAATACATTAAGTTCAAGTTGTCCTGCCTGTGCAGCCATCATTATGGCTGTGTCGTTACCCATCACCTGAAAGGAGGCCATGTTGAGCATTTCAGCCATTACAGGATTGACCTTGCCCGGCATTATCGAGGAACCAGGTTGCACGGCCTGAAGGTTTAGTTCTCCCATACCTGCCCTTGGGCCGCTTGAAAGGAGGCGTATATCGTTTGCTATCTTTGTTAGACTTACTGCAAGACCCCTGAGAGCTGAAGAACATGCCAGGATAGCGCCGGCACCCTGGGTGGCCTCAAAGGCATTTTCCGAAAGTCTGAAATCTATACCTGTTATTGAAATGATCTCCTTGATGGCGATAGCCGAAAAGCCTGGTGGGGCATTCAATCCTGTTCCAACAGCGGTCCCTCCCATATTCAACTCCAGCAGGTCATGCATTGATGTGATAAGTCGTTCCCTGTCAAGCTCCACCATCCTGGCATACCCGCTGAATTCCTGCCCCATTGTCACTGGAACAGCATCCTGTAGATGTGTCCTTCCAGGTTTTACTACCTGCATGAATTCAGATGTTCTGTCATTGAGAAGTTCCAGTAGCTCACTTATAATGGGTAAAAGATCAGCTTTCATACTTTCGACCGCTGCTATATGTATGGCTGTGTGGATAGTATCATTGGAAGATTGGGACATATTCACATGGTCGTTCGGGTGAATGATATCATAAAGCCCTTTTTCATGTCCCATGATCTCAAGTGCCCGGTTGGCTATGACCTCGTTTACATTCATATTCTGGGATGTACCTGCACCGGCCTGAAAAACATCGACCACAAAATGCTCGATCAGCCCCCCTCTTCTGACCTCAGATGCTGCTCTTATTATTGAGCTGCCAATTAGAGAATCAAGTTTTCCCAGTTCCATGTTGGCTTTTGACGATGCTATCTTTATAGCTGCCTGGGCCTGGATGAACTCCTGGGGCAGGCTCTGGCCACTAACCTTGAAATTAGTAATGGCCCGGGCAGTCTGAGGACCATAATAAACATCATCTGGTATCTGTACCACTCCCAGAGTATCCTTCTCAAACCTTACCACAGAATCACCCACTTCAAAATAAAGAAAACATTATCGCAAATGTCCTAAATGTCCTATTACTATTATTTTGCAACCAGTTATTTTACCAGTTATTTTTTACTTATAAATTGTAGCTTTAAATGGTTTTTTATCTTTTATACCAGCAAGACAGAAAATTACGTTCCCATCGTAATGCTTATAGCCTATTCCTTACATGTATGCGCAGGTTCTTAAGATGAATGCAGTAATAGGATTAGAAGATGGGACTATTATAAAAGGCACTGGTTTCGGTGCCGAAGGTATCGTTTCCGGGGAACTTGTTTTCACAACCCAGTACACTGGCTATGAGGAGGCCCTTACTGATCCTTCATATAAGGGACAGATCCTGATGTTCACTTATCCTCTGATTGGCAATTATGGTGTCAGTGGAAACTATTTTGAATCCGATGGAGCAAAGGCAGAAGGTCTTGTGGTCAGGGAAGCGTGTCCCGAGCCATCCCACCACCTTTCAAAAAAGACCATTTTCCAGCTCATGGAGGAGGAAGGCAAGCCCGGTATTGCAGGTGTGGACACCCGTATGCTGACAATAAAGACCCGTGAGAACGGGACAATGCGTGCAGCACTTATCAACGGAAGTGACGACGGTGCAGAAGCAGTAAGTATTGCAAGGGAGCAAAAGAGCATATCAGATATGGATCTCATATCCCAGGTCACATGTGCTAAACCTTTCCAGATACAAAGTCCTTACAGGGACCCGTACAATCCTTTGAATGTGGTCCTTGTGGATTGTGGCCGCAAGCTGAGCATTGAAAGAAGCCTGTTGGCAAAGGGCATGGATGTTACTGTTGTTCCTGGTAATGCGTCTGTTTCAATGATAGAATCATACGACCCGGACCTCATGTTCATCTCAAACGGTCCTGGCGACCCAAAGAAAGCAGAGAGTGCCATCAGTGCAGTGCAGAATTTTGCAGGGGAATTGCCGATTGTTGGTATATGTCTGGGACACCAGATTATCTCCCTGGCACTGGGTGCAGAGACATATAAGCTCAAATTCGGACACAGGGGGGCAAACCAACCTGTTAAGGACATCGCATCGGGAATTGTACGTATAACTTCACAGAATCACAGTTTTGCAGTTGACGGTGACTCTTTTGAGGATACAGAGGTGGCTGTGACACAATATAATACAAATGACAGGACAGTGGAAGGTATTGCCCATGAATATATGGATATATTCAGTGTGCAGTATCATCCGGATGCACATCCGGGACCTCAGGATTCTGAGGAGATATTCTTTGAAAAGGTCCTTCGACTTGCAGGAGGTAAGCAATAATGCCAAAACATGAAGACATTAAAAAAATACTCCTGATAGGTTCAGGACCAATTATGATAGGACAGGCTGCAGAATTTGATTTCTCCGGAAGCCAGGCATGCAGGTCACTTAAGGAAGAAGGGCTGGAAGTAGTGCTTGTCAACTCCAACCCGGCGACCATAATGACAGATCCTGAAACAGCTGATGCAGTTTATATTGAACCTATTGATGTGAGATCTGTTGAGAAGATAATTGCAAAGGAAAGGCCAGACGGTATCATTGCAGGTATTGGAGGCCAGACGGGTCTTAACATTACCAGTGAGGTTGCTGAGGAAGGTATCCTTGAGAAATATGGGGTAAAACTTCTTGGAACGTCCCTTGAGGCCATAAAGAACACAGAGGACCGTGAACTTTTCAAGAGGGAGATGGAGCGTATAGGGGAGAAGGTCCCACGCAGCAAGGCCATTTCAACTCTCAGGGAAGCAGAGGAACTTATCGATGAACTGGGTCTTCCTCTGATCATACGTCCTGCTTACACTCTTGGTGGTGCAGGTGGTGGTATCGCTCATTCCAAGGAAGAGCTTTTGGAGATCACAGAAAGGGGTCTGCGCCGCAGCCGTATCAGCCAGGTGCTTATAGAAGAGAGTGTGCTTGGGTGGAAGGAGTTCGAGTATGAGGTCATGAGGGATGGAAATGATACATGTATAGTTATATGTAACATGGAGAACCTGGACCCAATGGGTGTCCATACCGGTGAATCAATTGTTGTAACACCTTCACAGACCCTTAGTGACGAAGAACACCAGATGTTAAGGACAGCAGCGATAAAGATCATAAGGACACTGGGCATTGAAGGTGGATGTAACATTCAGTTCGCAGTCAAGGATTCAGAGTACAGGGTAGTTGAAGTGAATCCCCGTGTATCACGCTCATCAGCTCTTGCATCCAAGGCTACCGGATATCCTATAGCCAGGGTCACTGCAAAGATAGCCATCGGAATGGCACTGGACGAGATCTTAAACGATGTAACAAAAAAGACACCTGCCTCATTTGAGCCTACTATAGATTATGTAGTGACCAAGATCCCAAGGTGGCCTTTTGACAAGTTTGTCAGCGCTGATAAGACACTTACCACTTCAATGAAAAGCACAGGAGAAGTGATGTCAATTGGACGTACCATTGAGGAATCTCTCCTTAAGGCTGTCCGCTCCCTTGATATCAATATGGACCTTGGATCACATGAATGGTCAAACAATGAGATAAGGACCCTGCTCAAGACACCTACCAGTGAAAGACTGTTCGTACTCTATCATGCTCTATGTAGTGGTTTCTCCATTGATGAAGTATCAAGTTTGACTGGTATTGATGTATTTTTCATAAGAAAGATCAAGAACATCATTGATATCGAGGATATGATAAGGGAGGAAGGTCTTTCAGGAAACCTGTCCGAAGACCTGCTTTATGAAGCAAAGCGTATTGGTCTTACTGATGCACGTATTGCAAAGCTTGCGGGCAAGACAAGGGAGGAGATCAATGACCAGAGGCGCATGGCGGGTATCATTCCAACATACAAGATGGTGGACACATGTGCAGCTGAGTTTGCTGCAGCAACACCATATTACTATTCATGCTATGAGCAGATGTGTGAATCAGAACCAACTGACCGTAAGAAGATAATGATACTTGGATCGGGTCCCATACGTATAGGACAGGGAATCGAGTTCGATTACTGTACAGTGCATGCGGTTTCGGCTATAAGGGAGGCCGGGATCGAGGCACATATAATAAATAACAATCCTGAAACGGTTTCAACAGATTACGATACATCCGATAAGCTTTTCTTTGAGCCTCTGACACTGGAAGATGTGATGAATGTAATAGACAGGGAGAATCCTGATGGGGTACTTGTACAGTTTGGTGGCCAGACGTCTGTGAACCTGGCACTTCCACTGGAAACGGAACTTAAGAGACGCAGTGATATAAAAACTGTGATAATGGGTACATCCCCAACGGACATAGATGTTGCAGAGGACCGTGAGAAATTCAATCTGATGATGAAAAAGCTTGGTATAAACCAGCCAGACGCAGGTTATGCAACCTCAAAGGACCAGGCCGTGGAGATAGCAAGCAGGATAGGTTTTCCTGTACTTGTCCGTCCTTCATATGTACTTGGAGGGCGTGCAATGGAAATTGTCTATGACCAGACAGACCTTGAAAGGTATATGCAGGAGGCAGTAAAGGTATCTCCCGAACATCCAATACTCATTGATGACTTCCTGGAAGGGGCTGTTGAGATAGATGTAGATGCGGTATGTGATGGCAAGGATGTGCTCATTGGGGCCATAATGGAACATATAGAGGAAGCTGGTGTACACTCCGGAGACTCTGCTTGTGTAATCCCACCGCAATCACTTTCAGAGGAAGTTCTGGAAAAAGTACGCGATTATACACGCAAGATAGCCCTTGCATTGAATGTGAAGGGTATTGTGAACCTTCAGATGGCAATGAAAGATAATAAGGTGTATATACTTGAAGCAAACCCACGTTCAAGCAGGACAATTCCTTTTGTATCCAAAGCAGTTGGCCTTCCTCTGGCAAAGATAGCAGCTCGTGTGATCATGGGCAAGAGCCTTAAAGACCAGGGTTATGCATCAAGCAAAGAGCCGGCTGTCAGACATGTATCTGTAAAGGAGGTGCTTTTACCATTTGACAAGCTCCCTGGAGCAGATCCCCTGCTTGGGCCGGAGATGAAAAGTACGGGCGAGGTCATGGGCGTGGACTATGATTATGGCAGAGCTTTCTTCAAGGCACAGCTTAGTGCTGATAACCTTTTGCCTCTTACGGGAAAAGTGTTCATTTCTGTTAAGGATGAAGACCGTGAACAGTTGCTTGGGGTCGCACGCAAGCTTAAGGGTGCAGGGATCGAACTGCTGGGAACCAAGGGAACAGCTGATTTCCTGTCAGATAACGGAATTGAGATGGGCATTGTAAAGAAGGTGCATGATGGGAGTCCAAATGTCATTGACATGATGCGTAGGTATGAGGTTGCCCTTGTAATCAACACTCCAAATGACAAACTATCCCGTGAGGATAGTTACAGAATACGCCGGGCAGCGGTGGATTTCAAAGTGCCCTATATCACCACTATCCAGGCAGCTATCGCTGCTTCTGATGCCATAGCTGCAATGAAAAATGGAGAGGGTGAGGTAAAATCCATAAACCAATATCATTATGAGATGGCACAGGACCATCTGAAAGAGGATATGATACAATGATAAAGAAAGTCGTACTTGCTTATTCAGGCGGACTTGATACCTCGGTTTGCATCCCTCTCCTTAAAGAGGAATATGGCTATGATGAGGTATTGACAGTAGCTGTAGATGTTGGCCAGCCTGAGGAGGACGTTAAGCAGGCAGAGGAGAAGGCCCAGATGATCAGTGATAAGCACTTCACCATTGATGCACGTGAGGAATTCGTTAGTGATTACATCTTCCCCCTGATCAAGGCAAATGGTGATTATGAAGGATATGTTATGGGCACATCCATAGCCCGCCCGCTCATTGCCAGGAAGGTCGTTGAGATAGCAAATCAGGAAGCTGCTGTGGCACTTGCCCACGGATGTACCGGTAAGGGTAACGATCAACTGCGTTTTGAAGCTGTGTTCCGCCTGACCGAAATGGATGTCATCGCACCCATGAGGGACATGAACCTCACCCGTGAGTGGGAGATCGAGTATGCGAAAAAGCACGGCATACCAGTTACCGTGACCACTGCAAAACCATGGAGTGTGGATGAGAACATATGGAGTCGCAGTATTGAAGGCGGTAAACTGGAAGACCCGGGTTTTATCCCTCCTGAGGAGATATACCAGTGGACGGTTTCCCCTGAATCAGCACCTGCAGGCCAGCAGCTTGTCATAGGCTTTGAGAATGGTGTCCCTGTATCTCTGGATGGGCAGAAAATGGGCGGCGTGGAGCTTATCGTTAAGCTCAATCAGATCGCTGGCTCACACGGCATCGGCAGAACGGATCTGATAGAGGACCGCGTACTGGGACTAAAAGCCCGTGAGAACTACGAGCACCCTGCAGCCACCGTGCTCCTGGCAGCCCACAAGGACCTTGAGAAGCTGGTACTCACAAGGGCCGAGCTCAAGTTCAAGAAAGGTGTGGACGAGCAGTGGTCAGAGCTTGCCTACTATGGTCTGGTGGATGAACCACTCTACAACGACCTGAACGCCTTTATAGACAGGACTCAGGAACGTGTTACAGGTACTGTCACCGTAAAACTTCACAAAGGCAGTGTCATAATACTCGCAAGGACATCCCCCTACGCCCTCTACTCAGAAGATCTGGTCTCCTTTGACAGCGCAACAATCGACCAGAAGGACGCCGAAGGTTTTGCCAAGTATCATGGTTTCCAGGCCAGGATGTACAGGAAAGTTGTTGATAAGTAGGATCGTGTGCCAAGGAGGCATACGATTTATGTTTTTTTGTATTTTTATCGGGAATGGGGCAAGAAGTATTCTCCACTCTACTGCGGAGAAGATCAAACTGGTTGAGGGGTACCCGGAATGGAATTGAGGACCTAGGGAGCTGCCAGAATAATAGAAAGTAGTGAAGTACTTAATAGCGAAGGCTTTATTATATGGAAAATGGGGGATTTCCTGTAGGATTACATACTTTTTATCCTTTCACCCGATTCATGCATATTATTCTCTGGAGAGGGATCCGTTAGAACTCCCTTGATACATCAATCCCGGCCTTATAATCTCATAATTATGATTATTATTATATATCAAAATATAGATATATTTATATAGTTGAAAATTATACTAGGATTTGCAGTCACATAATCCAGATGGTTGGAAGTGAATGCACGGCGGATCGGTGGTACGATATGAACTAATCGGAAAATGCTGAAACAAAAAACGGATAACAATAAAAGAACGTTAACGGACCTATCCTCTCTCCCCTCACAAAAAACGCAGGGTCTGTTGGCGTTCAATCTTTCAGCGATCTGATGAAGTGGAGTATGAGCAAAAGTGGAGTATGAGCAAAAGTGGGTGATGTTCCTTTAGGAACAGGGTTATTGTCAAAACAGGGTTATTGTCAAAACAGGGTTATTGTCAAAACAGGGTTATTGTCAACATTTAAGGAAAGCGGCGGGGTTTCTGCTTTCCTCTCTTCAGATAAGATTGTCAGCTCTTCAGATGGTTTCTTCCATGCCATATCTTATCCCCCAGAAAAATCACTTTTTTTTAAAGCAATCTCTTCTTCATTTTCCTGTTAAATGAATTACAAACCATCCATATGGCATATATGTCATCTGTTTCGGGATATCATCAGCCACATCAACATCCGGATACACCGATTTCCAGTGTACTTTATTCGTAATTCACGGTGACTGTTCAGTAATTCATCCATTTGGCATATTCATTGATAAAGCATTCTAAGATATCTTCCTTACTGACCTCATTTATATCATATTCCTCGATACTGCCGTTTCTAAGCAGTACCTCTATTCTGGATGTACGGGGTTGGTTCTCATCCGCATGTTCAGGGAAGGCAAACCCTCCTTTTTTGTAAGCCCTTCCACGTATCTCAAAATAGAATTCTTCTGTCTGTTCTTCGGGTTTTGTTTCTGAGGGAGAGAACACGGTCAGGGAAGCAGAGTACAATCCCGTGTCATCAATATCTACAACAACGGTCCGTCCATGTTCCTCTATCTCTTTTTTAAGATCATTATAGGTAGGTATGACCACATTTTTGAAAAATTCCTTCATGTTCATCTCAACGAACTTGATATTCATTTCCTGGGGTGTTTTCTCCTCTTCAACATATTCATCCTTATTGAAAATTTCCATGAGTCTTTGTTTCCAATTGCTCATTTCTTCAGGCTCCTGAAAAGTTCATCCATTTTATTTCTGGTTTGATCATCTTTCTTTGCTTCTATTTTAGTTTCCTTTCCTTTTACATATTTCTGACCACTGCTTTCAGCTCTTAGACCTTTATAGGTACTATAGCACATAAGCAGAAGTACCAGGCAGAATGGCAAAGCTGTTGTCAGAGCAGCAGTCTGCAAACCTATCAGGCCTCCTGTAAGCAGAAGTACAGCAGCAACAGCGCCTTGGATCACAGACCAGAATATTCTCAGTGGGATAATAGGTCTTGGGTTTCCTCCTGAACTAAGTATGGATATTACAAAAGACCCGGAATTTGCTGATGTTACAAAAAAGGTCATCACAACCATTGTTGCAAGTGCTGAGCTCACCATGGGTCCTGGAAGCTTGTCCAGCATAACATAAAGGGCTGTGGGCATGTTTGTCTCTACGGCCTCTATTATCCCTCCATGTCCAAAGATCTCCATATGGATAGCTGTATTTCCAAATACAATAATCCACATAAAAGTAATGATCACCGGGGCAAGCAATGCTCCTCTGATGAATTCCTTAATTGTGCGTCCACGGGATATACGGGCAATGAACAATCCTACAAATGGTGACCACGATATCCACCAACCCCAGTAGAACATTGTCCACATCTTCTGCCATTCAACCCCAAAGAAAGCATCTGTCTGGAAGGTCAGGGCAACAATGTTTTGGAGGTAGTGGCCTGAACTTTGCACAAAAGAGCTTAAAAGAAACACAGTTGGACCCATTATGAACACGAATATGACCAGTAAGGCGGCAAGATAGATGTTGACCTGGCTAAGTATACGGATGCCTCTGTTCAGGCCAGATGCTACAGAAACGGTGGCTATGAGGGTTATGAGTGCTATGAGCAGTATCTGGTTGTTCACTGACACAGACAGTATTCCCAGATAATCCATACCAGCATTTATCTGCATTACACCCAGGCCCAGAGATGTGGCCACACCAAAGAGTGTTCCAAAGATTGCCAGCACCTCCACTATATTTCCACGGATGCCGTATATCTTCTCTCCGAATATTGGATACATTGTAGAGCGAATGGTCAGTGGCATGTCATGTCTATATGAAAAATAGGAAAGAGATAGACCCACTATTATATAAATGGCCCATGCATGCAGACCCCAGTGGAAAAAGGAAAGATTCATCGCCTCAATAGCTGCATCAATACTGCCCGGTTCAGCTTCCCTGGGTGATGCAAAGTGGATTATGGGTTCTGCAACGCTATAGAAGAGCAAACCAATTCCCATACCGGCACTGAAGAGCATAGCTATCCATGTTGTGTTCCTGTATTCGGGTCTATCCGTTTCTTTACCTAAGCGTATGTTGCCAAAAGGGCTAATGTACAACCATATGACAAATACAAGAAAAAAGGCTACGGAAAGTATATAGAACCAGCCAAGATAAACTACAATAAGATCCTGAACAATTGTAAATACATTGGCTAGTTCATCTGTAAAAAGAACTCCCACAAGAACAAAGGATGTAACAAGAACCGATGAGAGTAAGAAAACATGCAAGTTGATATGGGATACATCTGCCTTTTCCATTTATACACCTGTTATTCAGCCTGTATGGTAGAAATCAACTTATAAAACACTTTTGACGGCATTGGGTCAGAGAAGTACTTCAATTCGCAAAATTCTAAAGCTTTGTGTCTAATGCGCTTTTTCTGTACACTTAGGCAATCCAGTTAGATATTTGATTTAAAAAATTATCTTTTTTTCAACAAGATTTGTGCTATACAAATAAAATTAACCACCGTTTATGAGCCTTATATACCAGGTTTGACAGTTCTCACTCCTTCTTGAAGCGAATGTCTTTTCATTCAAACCCAAAATTTTGTTTTTTTGTATTGAGATCATATTTCACAATATAAATAAAAGTCACTAGAGAAAGATACACGAGTTCTACAACGTTTATATTTTATTAAACATCGGTATGAAGGTGCTTCGGTTAAAGAAGCAGCTAAACTTGTTGGCATATCTACACCAGTTGCATATCAATGGCAAGAGCGATGGAATCAAGACGGGTTGAAGGATTGATCCTCAGGTTTTCAGGAGTTTGTCCTTCAAAACTCACTGATGACCAAAAAGAAGAACTAAAGGCTATGCTGCATGAAAAAGATGATTTGTCTACAAAAGAAGTTCAGGAACTTATCTATAATGAATTTACGGTTCAATACACCATTAAGCAAATATTGGTTATCTTGAAAAAGTTTGGTATGTACCATGCCAAATCCTATGCACATGATTATCGAAGACCAGATGACACAGAAGATGCATCTATCAGCACATATAAGAAATAAAACGAGGTGATATATGAGATCAAAACTATATGCAAAGGTGAGCAAGAACACGACCGCTGTACTTCACAGGGTGATGAAGGAGCAGGACTGTAACAAGAGCCAGGCAGTTGACTTTATAGCGGAGTATTATTCGAAGATGCAAAATAGTCTTAGGGAGAGGCAGGTGGAGGAGAATGCAGAGCGTGTGATCGAGAAACTGAAGATGAAAAAGTTAATATAGATTGGGGGATTGCAACTTCTGGTTGGATGACCTCATCAAGTCAAAAAGGTAATACATAATGCTCGATAGATGCTTTCTAATTTGCATACTAAATACTAGATATGGAAAATATAATTGTCAATGGTGCTTTTAACTTAAAAATGAGAGTTATTTATGACAGATCTGACATGGTTTCTCACGGATTATGGCTATATTAGCCTTTTTATCACAAGCTTTCTTGCATCGACTGTATTACCACTTGGTTCAGAGGGCCTGGTTGTATTGATGGTACTTGGTGACTTTAATGTATACACCGTTGTTATGGTGGCATCGATAGCTAATTTCCTTGGCTCTTGCACGTCATATTACGTAGGATACCTGGGCAGGAAACTGGTTATGTTCAGATATATGCGTATATCTGAAAAAGAGATCAGGAGGGCTGAGAATATTTTCAGTAAGTATGGTGCTTTTTCTCTTCTCTTCACATGGCTTCCGGGAATAGGTGATGTATTGACAGTTGTTGCCGGAACGCTGAAATACAGGTTTGATTACTTTACCATACTGGTATTTGCAGGCAAACTGTTCCGGTATACTGCTGTAGCATATATTGCAAGCCAGTTTTGACCTTTTGCGGCACTATTAAAAATATTTAAAAAATTATTAAAAACAATAGTTAATGTATAATAAAGGATCAGCCCGTCCTGACCATGAAAGGTATCATGCCGCCCCTGGATCCTGTAAATGTGCTCTGTGTGCTTCTGTGCGGGTTCGATAACGGAACAGATGTGATTGAATGGGTCTTTAGTACCCTGTCTTTGAAATCAAAATAGGAATTATTGACTATGTCCGTACTTCCCTCTACTTCCAGTACGTTTAGCTGGAACAGTTCTGCAAATTCATTGATCTTCCTGTGATAATCCTTTGTGTGCTCTGAATCTGTATTTATCTTAACTACATTTTCATATCCCATGGAATCCAGGACAAATCTTGCCATGTCAATATCGTCTTCATTTTCAATGAATCCACTATGAACGAACATCTCTTTCCAGTTATTTATCCACATTGGTGTCATCATCAGTGTACTCTTTCTGTTAAAACTGGAGATAATCTTCAAAAACGACTTTCTACCTCCAACAACTGCACCGATACAGTCGTCCACTATTTTCCCCTCATTGTCCTTGAGTATAGAAACAGGACACGGAAGATCTTCAAGGTCACGTTCTATTTTTTTGAGTACATTTCCACATAATCCGTAGAAAAGGAAGATCCCATCTGAAAAGTTTGCAATCCTCTTAACGTTTTTGTATACATGGTCCTTCAGGTATCTTGGATCAGCGTGCAATGAGAGACCCAAGATGTTGATAGTTATGACGTAACTGCCAATACTTGCAGATCTGCACACGCTTGCAACTTTATCAATAGGCAGTACCTTACAACAAAAGCCAGCTTTTCCCAGCTTATCTACAATGCCTTCACATTCCTCATTGTCAACAACAATGATGTCATCTATTTTTTTATCACTGGACAATGTGTCTATTATCTCATCCTCGAACATGCGACATCCAGTTATGTTCATTACTGTCATTATTTGTACCTTTTAGATTTATGGGATTAGTTTGAATGAGGACGTTATTTAACATAAAGTCCTGTAATTTATCATCATTATAGATACTAATAATCAAAATGTCATAATTAACACAGTTGATTATATCAATACCATTGATAATAATCGCATTAGAGATTATACTTTATAAAGATATGCTTAACGCGGTGAACCACAAAAAGAAAGTATAGCAGTAAGCCGCATATCAGGTCAATTGAATACCAGAAAAAGAAAAAGACTTAAAATATGATATTTCCTGCATCAGGGAACTACAAGTACGGGTCTTTTGGCGTGGCGTACTACATTCTCTGCAACACTTCCAAGCAGATAGTGACCAAGACCGGTAACCCCAAGTGTTCCCATCACTATCAGGTCTGCATTGTTATCGGCTGCAAAGTTTACTATTCCATCGGTAGGTGTCTTTCCTTCAACTATGGAAGATTCCACCCTTACTCCTTTGATCTTCCCGATTTCCTCTACATGGGATATGGCTTTTTCACCCTCATCTTTCAGATGCTTTTCCAGGGCCTTGGACCACATTTCTCCCTGCATTGAAAGTGTGACACCTGCAAGAGGCATGACATAGATCGCACTGACCATGGCACCATTGTCCTTTGCCAGATCCATGCCCCAGTTAACAGCATTTTTCACATTCTCTGAGCCATCTGTGGCTATAACTATTTTTTTTACTTCTATGTTCATGTGTATATACCCCAAAAATATCTACTATTGATCCTTGCTCGTTATATCAGTTGTCTGTTGGTATATATTTATTGATACTTCGTTCTATTTGTACACCAATCTTATTTTCATTATGTTGAATTTGTGTGTTTTTGATCGTCTTTAATAGCTTCTTTTAAATACATTGAGGAAGAGTATTCTCCTGAACTCCTATGATTTTGATAATGCCTGAAAAGACAAGTAGGATATAATCTCCATGGCCAATAACAAAAAACTTACAAGAAGCAGGGATGAGAGGATTATTACCGGAGTAGCTGGTGGTATTGCAGAGTATTTTGGTACGGACCCGTCCCTGATAAGAATAATATTTGTACTTGCTGTCTTTCTTACAGAAGGGTTGATGATCCTGGTATACATACTCATGGCACTTATTGTACCAGAGGAAAAGAAGGAAAAGATCAATGAGGCCCTTCTGCTCAGCAAAGATGATGAGGTTCAGGCAGAAGGATCAGGTTTTAGTGGAAGGGAGCAGCAAGAAGAAAGAGTTGCAGAGGCTGAAAAAAGACTTAAAAGGAGCAGGGATGATCGCATTATTTTCGGGGTGGCCGGAGGCATTGGAAAATACTTTGACACAGATCCTGTTTTTGTAAGACTTATCTTTGTCATAGCGGGTCTTTTTACAGCTGGTGTGATGATCTTTGTTTACATACTGATGGCTGTCATCATTCCTGAAGATTGAACTACCTCCCATTAAAACGGGTGGCCTTCTTGCTCAAATCAGATAAAAGGGAAATATGTTAGAAATATGTTAATACTTAGGTAAATAAGGGGATCTGGGTTCATGGAAAAGAACAAAAAGCTTATAAGAAGCAGGGATGACAGGATAATTGCCGGGGTTGCCGGAGGTCTTGCAAAATACCTTGGTACCGATCCTTCCCTGATAAGGATCATCTTTGTTGTTGGTGCCTTTATTGAAGGCATAACTCTTTTGATCTATATTCTGATGGCGATTATAGTTCCAGAAGAGGAAAAGGAGAAAATCAGGAATGGGCAGGTCTCTTCTGTCAAGGAAGAAACCAAAGACCATACTATAAATGACACTTTCCCGGACGATATGACCACAAGTGGTAATGTGACCGGGAAGGAGCATGAAATGGTACACATTACTCCAACAGACGATGACGGATCTGACACAAATGATCTGGAAGGAAATAGGACTATGGAGGAAAAAGGTCCTTCTTATGACAGGGACATGAAAAAGGACAAGGGTGTACCCGGGGTATGGCTGGGTATTGGTCTTATACTACTGGGACTTGTCCTTCTGCTGGACAGACTTGGTCTTTTCTGGTGGCTTAACTGGAGTACCATGTGGCCAATAATCCTTGTCATCGTTGGTATATGGATGATCATCAGGCGTGGCAGGTGAATATATGAAAAAACGCAATGGTATCATGGATGGGCTTGTGTTAATTGTGGCAGGAGTCCTGCTGCTGCTGAATAATTTCAATATGCTCCCTGCCGGATTCTGGTGGGCTCTTATTGATATGTGGCCGGTATTGATAATACTATTTGGCCTTGATCTAATAGCCGAGCACGAGGGCTCAGGTGCAGCGGCCTATATTATCTTTGTATTTGAGTTGCTTTTAGTTCTGGTGACAATAGGGGCAGCATGGCAATATCCTGGAAACCAGGCCCCTGAGTTTCTGGAATACTTCCCATTCATACATGTGATAGAGACTGTGCTTTCAGGATTTGAAGTTTCAGGAACCGGTATTTCCTGGACATCTGGATAAATATAATATTTTCAAACAAACAAACAAACACATAAGTAAACAAATAAATGAATAAACAAACACATAAGTAAGTACGTAAGTAATTACGTGACTGCTCCCACGTCTAAAGACCGTGGGCTTCTACGGATTCGATACCGACAGATTGCAATCCCAATCTGAGAATGTTGATAGCGGCATTGTGGTCACGGTCTAAAACCAGACCACAGC
>PXAV01000012.1 GCA_003565715.1 Methanosarcinaceae archaeon | reverse complement strand
TTGATAAACACATGTTAGATATAGATACTGAACATTTGCACCACATCTTATATTTCGCTAAAATGTATATTGGAGAAGGTGCAACCATGGCTTCTGAGTCTGCAATACTAGGTGTACCTTCAATATATGTATCTAATACTCGTCGTGGATATCTAGATGAGCTTGAAGAAAAATACAAATTGTGTTATACAATTGCAGATAAAAAAGATGCAATAATGAAAGCTGAGATGCTTCTAATGGAAAATGAACTGAATGAAATATGGAGATCAAAGATAAAAAAATTATATGATGAAAATGTTGACGTCGTTAAATTTGTAGTTGATAAAATAGAAGAATACGACATCAAAGTTAACTAAATACTGTGTTTTATTATAGTTAATTGTTTTTTACCATGGGAATTTAATATTTTTGTATACGTTTAAAATTTATTATGTTTGATACGGGTACTTCTTATGAACACTGCTAAAAAAATAGCAACAAACGCCAGTTTCATACTGGCAGGGAACATTGTTGTTAAGGTTTTAGCTCTTTTTGTTTCTGTCTACCTTGCAAGATACCTTGGTGTTGAATACTTCGGAGAATATAATTTTGTAATTACGTACCTGACTTTTTTTATTTTCGTAACGAATTTTGGTCTGGACCCCATATTGATACGTGATATGTCAAGACAGGCCTTAAATGTGAATGTCCTGACATCCAATATTTTGATGATACGCATCATTACTGCGCTTTTTTCAATTATACTTGCTGTGGTGCTGATCAGACTCCTGGGCTATCCTGATCAGACCATACTATACGTTTCAGTCCTTTCCGTTATACTTTTGTTCCAGGGAGTGAGCTATCTATTTGAATCTGTTTTCCATGCCAATCTGAAAATGCATTATTCTGCCATTGGCATGATAATCTCAAAGTTGTTCTATTCTATTGCTGCATTTGCTTTGATATATATGAACAAAACCTTACTGGATTTTTTGTACTTATATATCGTTGCGGAAATGATAAGGACGTTGATATCTATCTACTATTCCAGGAAATTCGTAAGCATTGGATTTAAAATCGATCTGAAATTGTGGAAATACCTGTTCAGGGAGTGTTTACCCTTTATTGCAAGTTATGCACTTTTTATCATATACTATCGCATTGATATCCTGATGCTATCAAAGATGGATGGTATCTTCTCTGTAGGCCTTTATTCAGCAGCCTACAGACTGGTTGACCCCGTCCTGTTCATACCGGCTGCCCTTGCATCAACACTGATGCCTATTATGGCAAAGGAATATGTAAATGACCTGTCAAAGCTCAAACAGCTATACACAGCAGGATCAAAATATATTCTACTTTTGATGCTGCCTCTGACAATAGCTTTATTCCTACTTTCAGATGACATTATCCACATACTGTATACAGAAGATTACCTTCCTGCTGTCATCACATTACAGATACTGTCCCTGACCCTGGTGTTCAACTCTGTCAACTCGATGCAGAACTCTTTACTGATAGCTTCGGACAGACAAAAGATCAACACCTTTTCTATCGGGATCTGCTGTGTGCTTAATATACTCCTGAACCTGATACTTATACCAGTGTATAGCTACAATGGAGCTGCAATTGCGACATTGGTATCTGTCGTTGCCTTGTTCCTCATACAATTAGTGCTGATCAGGCAAAAACTATCCCTGCTGTCTATTACAAAGAACAGCTATAATATACTGATATCAGCCATACTTATGGGAGCTATCATCTACATGACCCCGGGGATGCACCTAATGATATTAGTTATCTTAGGTGTTTTTTCATATACTGCTTTGTTATATCTTACAGGAAGCATATCAAAGGATGAGGTTTCAAAGATCAGATCGCTATTGAAAAGAAATTAGAATTGTAGTAATTCAAATCTATAAATACTAAGAAGGATATTGAAAAGACATATGATAGTTGGAATACATCAGCCTAATTACCTTCCTTATCTGGGTTTTTTTCACAAGATGAAGGAATCTGATATTTTCATCATATATGATGATGCACAGTTCAACAAGGGCGATTTCCAGCACAGGAACAGAATTCGAATACATAATGGACAAAAATGGCTTACGGTTCCGGTTGAAAAAAGGCATTCACCTATAAACAGGATACAGGTCATCAACGATACAATGGTCAAAAATGAAAAATGGAGCCAACACCATTTGTCGCAGATACATGATAACTATAAAAATGCTGATCTCTTTTCTGATTATTTTGATGATATGTCCTCTATTTTAGATGAAGAACATGAGCTTTTAGCGGTACTCAATATGAAGCTCATTGAATTTCTAAGCAGTTCCTTTGACATTGATACAAAGATAGTGTACTCAAGTGATTTCCCTTCCGGCTCCACTTCCACCCAGAGGCTTATTGAACTTGTAAGCTCAGTAAATGGTGATACCTACCTTTCCGGGCCGGCGGGAAGGAACTACCTTGACATGGAATTGTTTAAGACCAATGGTATAGATGTCATTTTCCAGGATTTCAAACACCCGGTCTATGAGCAGCAATACGAGGGATTTGTACCTAATATGTCTGCGATCGATGCATTGTTCAATGGTTACAGGTTTGATTGAAATGAATGTTTCCAGCTTAAAAACTGTGTTCTTTGGCAACAACCTACAACTGCTTGAATGTTTAAGTTCAGAATCAGAAGTGATCGCTGTGTTCACAAGACCGGATGACGGAACAAACGAGAATGTCAACTCCATCAGGTCGTTTTCTGCTTCAGCAGGTATACCAGTATTCCAGCCATCTAAAAAAGAACTTTATGGATATGTGGAATTCCTGGAGAAAGCAGCTCCGGATCTTATAATCGTATGTGGATATAAGTTCATAATCCCAAGAGAGATCTTTTCAATACCAAAGGATGGTACAATAAACATACATCCTTCCATGTTGCCCAGGTACAGGGGTCAGCATGTTATCAACTGGGCCATAATTAACGGGGAATCTGAGACCGGTGTTACCCTGCATTTCATGGAGGAGACCCTGGATACAGGTGACATTATCATTCAGAAAGCGATCCCCATAGACATAAAGGACACAGCCAAAGATCTGCATGACAGGATATATGCACATGCCTATGACTTGTTAAAAGAGGTCCTCAGGGACTGTAAACAGGGTAAGAAGCTAACCGGAAAGAGCCAGGAAGAAACTGCTGCAACTTTCTTCAAGCCACGAAGACCCGAAGATGGTCATATAGACTGGAGAAGGAGTAGTGCAGAGATATACAATCTTATAAGAGGCCTTTCAAAACCATGGCCAGGTGCTTATACTTACTCAGGAAGTAATAAAATGATCATCTGGAAGGCTTATATCGGGTCTGATAATTGCGAAGGTACCTGTGGAAAAATTATTAATGCTGATAATGACTATATAGCAGTTAGTACAAATAACGGTCAAATTATAATTACAAATTATGATATAATTAAAGATGATAGTGTTTCAAACCTTCAGACTCTGTTTCTGAAAAAGGGAGATACTTTAACCTAAAGGAGATTTTCATCATGCCAAAAATACTTGCAATGGGAGCACATCCGGACGACATGGAACTGGAAGCTGGGGGTACCCTGGCAAAGTACATCAGGAAAGGCTATGATGTCTATCTTCTTATACTCACATCCGGCGGATACACCGACATGAATGGTAACACCTATCATGATGAGCAGTTAAAGAATGAAGCAATTAATGCATCCAGGATCCTTGGAATAAAAGAGATTATTTTCTTTGATTATCACACTACAGAACTCCCATCTAATGGTAACATCGTTTCAAAGGTCGATGAGCTAGTAGACAGGATAAAACCCGATGTGTTTATTTCCCATCACCCCTTTGATTCCCACCAGGACCATAAAGCTGCAGCAGATATAATGTTTGCTGTCTCAAGACAGGGTCGTGTAAAGAAGGTATTGAGTGGCTCGACACTTCCATACAGGCCGAATGTGTTTGCCTTCAGACCCCAGTTCTTTGTAGATATTAGCGATACAATTGAAATAAAGATG
>PXAV01000056.1 GCA_003565715.1 Methanosarcinaceae archaeon | reverse complement strand
TTTCAGGGTAGGGAGCAGCTGTTAGAACAATGTGCCTGTCAGCAACTGCCAATCCATATGAAGGGTCATAACCACGCCACCCTATACCTGGAAGGTAGACCTCTGCCCACGCATGCAGGTCCCCTTCTATCAGCCTGTCATCCCCCTCGTGGTAACCACTGACAAAACGTGCAGGAAGACCAGCTGCCCGGCAAACCTCAATAAAAAGGACTGCAATATCCCTGCAAGCTCCCTCGCCAAGATCTAAAAGCATATCCGGCCCGTAGATGCCAGGCTCTGTTCTTTCAATACGGCCTATGTGCTCAAAGAGCCATGTGTTCAGATGGATCAGGAACATGGTCACAGAACCTTTACTTTCCTCCTTAAAGCGTGATGCCATATCCCTTACATGATCCACTGGTCCTGTCTCATGTGCCCTTGTAAGACTGCCCTTTAGTGCCTCTTTTTCTATGGCATCCAAGGTTATGGGAATTGTCCTGTTATGATCGGGTAAATAATAATCAAAGGGATTATTGCGCATTGTCTGCACAATGGATGTACTCTTTATTGTAAGGTTCTTATGTAGCTCACTGAACCATACCTGATGAAAGGTATTTCCCCATATGTCCACCCCCACAGAAATACCCGCAGGTTGCGGAGATATGTCCAGAACAAAATCCAGCACCTTCTGGTTTGGGTTTGCCCTTGGGTATAAACGCAGTACCTGGGGTTCTAAAAATACATCACTAGAATAATTATATGTTGTTTGATGCACAATATTATAAATTATGCGTAACCCTCCTTTATATATGGATCTTTTCCATTCAAGTTAAAAAATGTTCAGGTCGTATTTTTCAGATAATATCTCAAGCAGTTTCCATCCTGCCAGACTATTACCTTTTTCATCAAGTGACGGACCAAATACACCGATGCCCATATTTTTTGGGGATACTGCTATAATACCACCTCCAACACCGCTTTTGCCAGGCATACCTACACTGACAGCAAAATCTCCGGAGGCATCATACATCCCGCAAATGCTCATCACAGCTTTAGTTATACGGGCTGTTCTCATATCAAAGAGCTGGTTGTTTTTGTCAGGTGCATATCCATCCAGGGCCAGTGTTAGCGCCATTTTTGCTATATCGTCGCATGTGACTTCTATGGAGCAGAGGCGGAAATATACCTCAAGCAAACCTTCAATATCATCTGTCTCTATAATTCCTGTGCTCCTCATAAAGTATGCCAGTGCACGGTTTCGGTTTCCTGTCTTTATTTCTGAATGATAGACATCCTGATTCACTTTAAGGTCTTTGTTTTCTGTCATATCCTTGATCATAGTGAAGATACGCTGGAATTTCTCATCCATGGTATCTCCTCTGACCATTGATACTGCTGCAATAGCTCCTGAATTTATCATTGGGTTGAGTGGACGCTGTTCATTCCTGCTTTCAAGTGCTATAATGGAATTGAAACCATCTATAGATGTTGACACACTTATTTTTCTGGATAGTTTCTCAAGAGTGCAATCCTGCAGTGCACAAATAAAAGATGCTATCTTTGAAATACTCTGGATTGTAAAAGGGACACTGTGGTCACCTGCACAAAAGATATTTCCATCTTTTGTGATCACACTTATCCCTAACAGGTCCCTGTCGGCCTTTGCAAGTTCAGGTATATATGTTGCGACATGACCTTCTTTTGTACAAGGTCTTATCTGATGGATTAATTGTTCCAACTGTTCATTTTTCATGGAATGCTCAGATCCTTTCAGTATTTTTCAGAATTATCTTGTGGATAAAATCAAGCTTGTTGACAACAGAAGGCGAAATTACAAATGGATATGCATGTGCATGACCCATACTTCTGTTCAGGCTGTTAAGTGCAAATGAGACCGACAGCCAGTGTTCGAATATGGTGTTGAAGTCCCTTTCCATGTAAGGGGAAAAACTGATCTTTACAGCCAGATTATCTCCGTTTAAGGTACGTGGTTCTATATGTATGCCAAAGCTATAAGCTGTTTCCAGAGTATCCATTATGTGCAGGTAGTGTGCCCATGACTCTGCCCAGTCCTCCCATGGATGAGCACTTGCATAAGCACTTATAAAATGCTCTTTCCAGTTCTCCGGTGGTCCTTCCCTGTAGTGACGAGCAAGAGCAGCACTGTAGTCCTGATCCTCATCACCAAACATATCAAGAAATTCCCCGATAGCATCCGCATCCTGTATAAGCTGGTCCCAGTAATAGTGTCCGGATTCATGCCTGAAATGTCCAAGGATAGTACGATAATGCTCTTCCATACTGGTTCGCATTTTTTCACGCTGTACAGGGTCCGCTTCAGAGATATTTATAGTGATAAGTCCATCAGCATGTCCTGTCATAACCCTGTCGCGTTCACTAAAACTCTCGTCATGGTCTGCAAGGAAATCAAAGGCAAGCCCTTTTGGATCCTTATTCTTTGATCTGACGTCCATCCCAAGCTGCAGTAAAGAGAACATAAGGCGCCTTTTCTCAATTTCAAGTTTGTTCCAGAGCTCTTTATTTATCCCTATGCTTAAATTGGGTATAGTGCGGTTAAGCTGGCATGCAATACAGAACTCCTCATTTTCTTCCACATCGACCATCCAGTTACACACTGCATGCTCGTAATAGTTCCTGCATTTTTGATAGGTCTTCCCATTAGCTGCAGATATGTAAGTTAATCTTTGATCATCGATAGGATCTATAAAGTCCAGAGCTCTTTCTTCAGGAACAAAACCAAGTTCTGATTTACACTGCAGACACTTTACATTTTCAAAGTAGAGTAAATTGCCACACCTGCTACATGTAAACAGCTTCATAGAAAAACTCCCTGGATATCATAAAGGTTCTTAGCACTGATATGTTATACTTCATATCTGAAACTGTTATTGTTCAACCCGGGGCCGCCTTGCAAAGAAAGTTTCGAATATGGCCTGCTGAAGCTTTCCAATCTTTATTTGCATATCATCACTGAATTCATGTAAACCTTGCTTGACCAGGTCATCCACCGTGCAGTATGAAAGACTGTTACATAACTGACCAAGTTGCTTTTCTGCAGAGTTGGAGAACTCCCATGTCTGGGTATTTGAGATCGTATGAAGGTGTTCATGTGCCTGGTTCAGACAGAATAGCACAGATCCGGGAAAGTATCTGTCAAGTAAAAGAAAGCTGGCCACCTTTCCTGGGCTTGTCTGTCCATATCTCTGCCTGAATGATTCAAGACCATCAACGGCTTTAAGCAATGCATTCCATTGTACGTGATCCAGCACGGTTCCAACATGTTTTGGACTTGGCAGCAGTATATGGTATTTTACATCCAGTATACGTGTCGTACTTTCTGAACGCTCGATAAAACGTCCCATACTGAAAAAATTCCATTTCTCATCATGGTCCATTATATCATAAGCAATACCTCCTATAAGCAGATTGTAACGCTTCACTTCCTGGCAAAAATCGTAAGGATTCTCTGTTATAGTTTTTGGTCTTTTTACAGCATCTTTTATGTAATGATAGAAAACATTGATGTTCTCCCACATTTCAGTTGGGATTATATGGCGAATGCGCATGGCATTAAGCCGTACCATCCTGACACATGAGATGATCGAATTGGGATTATCCTCATCTGCTGTCAGGAAAAATATTGCAGATTCCCTGCTTGCATCTGTATATCTGGCACTGAAATCTTCCCCGTCACCGGTAGTTGTGATAAGTGGCTTCCACTGTGTTTCATATTCGTCAGATACATCCAGTGTCATATGCCAGTTCACATCCAGATATCTTGCAATGTTCCCGCTTCTTTCAAGGTAGCGGCTCATCCAGAAAATTGCATTAGCACTTGAACTTAACATTCTTTGCCCCTCCTTTACTCACCCAGTACCCACGTGTCCTTACTGCCGCCACCCTGTGATGAGTTCACAACGATGGAGTCTTTTTTCAAAGCTACCCGTGTCAGGCCGCCAGGCATTACGCTTATTTCCCTGCCATATAGAATGTAGGGCCTAAGATCAACATGTCTGCCCTCAAAATGATCCCCTGTGATCACCGGACA
>PXAV01000127.1 GCA_003565715.1 Methanosarcinaceae archaeon | reverse complement strand
TGGGTCTTATGCTTGCAGCAATTGCCGTTGACTTCATGGCGGAGGGTGTCTGGAATATTTATGTTTCTTTCCTTTGAGCTACCACCTGGAAGCAACTTTCAATCTATCTCTCCCCCTTCCTGCGGAACACAACTTCTGTATGAGGATAAGCTATTTCCACATCATTAGATGCATTGATCCTGTCATATATCTCTTTTGTAATCTTTGATGAATATTAATACAACTTTCTTGCAGAAGAAAAATACTTTACATGGACATCTATTCCGCTTGCCCTGAAATCTATGCGGACCTTTGGGTTAGAAGGGCTTTTGCTTATCAGCCCTGCCAAAAACTTTCTTGCAGAAAGATCAACAATCTCCATAGAATGGTCTATATTACTTTCATAGGTCACATGCACAATAACACTTGATCACATAATCATTGTCCAGAGTATAGTCTATTATGTTCTTCTCAAAAAGCATCCAGTTTGGGACCATGACGATCCTTGCGGAAACTTCCTCATCTTCTGTGAGCCCTCCAACCTCCAGCATACGTATATGGCTAAGATTTATGTCTACAATATCTCCTTTAATGTCACCTATGATTATCCTGTCACCAATATCAAAAGGTCTTTTAGTGACCACCATTACCATGCAGCCATACCGGTTATAGGCTTCTGGAGAGTAAATCCGATTGCTGCTGAGAGAAGAACTAAGAACAGACCCAGACCTGTCCATGCCTCGGCGTAATAAAGAATAGCAAGCAGTATTATGAAAAGGGATATACAATACCTGAATATCTGTACAACCATCTTGATATTAGAGCGCTGTTTCTTAGTTTTGCCCATTTTGATGATCTTTGGCCTGAATATACTGAAAAAAATGTTAATGCTCACCAAAAAAAGATCAATATCAACGCCACAAAGCCCACAGATAACAAATCAGTAAGTATAATGATATATTGTAGGTCTACTGCCATATAACCAACTTTCTAAAATAAAAAAGTAAAGAGCAAATAAAAGCTCACTTTTTCTTTCATCTAAAACATCCCTGAAATTTGTTATTGCAATGGGATATATTTGTACATAATAAATTAAAAGTATACTACACAATTTTAAAAGTATACTACACAATTGATTTTGTATTTCTCATTCCATACGTACAACTATTCCCCTAAGCAGGCGCCCCAGTATGTCAGAGCCTGTAATTATTATCTTTTGGGGATCATCATTGTTCCAGTATAGTATCAGATCGTTGTCGATAACATCATCCTCTGAGTCCACTGGATAGACTTTCAGCTTATGCAGCACACCACCTATCTTCTCTTCAGGGTTGCTTACAACTATGGGATGATGGCAGTGTCTGTATGGATTGAAGTTCTCTCTCTTATATGTGGCATCCCTCAAAAAGGACCCTGAATCAATGGCCATCAACGGTTCATCATTTTCATCTACAACAATTATCCATTTCTTTGAACTGGAGGCAATCTTTTCCAGCAGCTGTTCAAAGCCTTCTTCCTCAAGAGGTGGAAATATGACAAGTCCGTTATAGGTGGGGAGTGATATTATGCTTGCAGGATCTATAATGGACCCTTCCTGTTTTATGTTCAGGTCATCGATGGAAAGGAAGTTCAGGGCACCCAGACCCTCCATATGATCAACATCGCTTCTATCCGAGATTATATGCTTTTTGAGCATTATCCTAAGGGACCGCTCTTTAAAGAATTCCATCTTCTCCTTTCCAAGCCACAGGTCAAGGAACATCGAAGAAGGTTTTGCAACAGGGTACAACACAGCTATGTAGAATCTTATAAGCGGAGTTAATAAAGCCCCTGCCCTTAAGGCATTGCGCGTGAAGAAAGCCTGTGGAAGTATTTCACCAAATATTGTAATGGCCACAGTTGAGAACATAAATGCATATACTCCGGCCATCACAGATTCTGTAAGCAATGTCAGAAGGACATTAACCCCAACATTACCCCACAATAAAGTACACAAAAGCAGGTGGGAATTGTGCCTTATTGCCAGTACTTTCTTTGCCTTCTCATTTTTTGCCTCTGCCTCTATCTCAAGGCGAAGACGCGTCAACCCGAAAAGACCGATCGTCAGTCCGGAAAAAAGACCTGATTGAAGTATGCATAGAACTATTAAAATCCATATTATAATTTCATTCATATATATCCACTGAGATATCCTAAAATTCTCAGATTTCATATAAGGTATGAGAGTAATAAAACTTTTTGCAGGTATTAAGATCAAATATAGATAAATGATCTATATCTGCTCTATTAAAAGGAGATTTATTTATTTTAATCGCTTCTTTTAGATAATATATTATCAGAATATCAGGTTCATCTGAAGATACTTTTTTATATGATAATCAACAGACATTTAAAATGTTCACATCCGTGAACTTAAATCCGATTCACTTTGCATTAAATTGAATTATATGAGTGGTGTGGTTATGATAATGAAAAGCATAAAGATATACAGAAAATTTCTGATACTATCATTAGTATCCATTCTTATTGTTTCTGTAGCTGCAGGTGCAATTCCTGTAGATGAAAAGACCGTTGATCTAAACATAAAAGCTGCATACAATGATGATAATATTCATTTTTTGTTTGAGTTCAATTCTGCTGATGCAAGTTATCCGGGTATATACCATGATTATTACCGATATGAAAATGGATCATGGGTAGTAGATGGATATAATGAGGACAGAATGACAATGCTTCTTGGTGGGCATCAGGTAGAAAACTTTGATACACTTGGTTGTTTCCTTACGTGCCATGATGATGTCAGGTTCATGCCAGATGCTCCTTCTTCAGAACAAGTAGCTGCAAGTGACTATTTGGGGGGTGTACTTGGTGTTAGTGATGTACGCAAATATATTCCTGAAAGCAGAGATCATCCTATAAGCTGGGACAATGTGGTCTCTCAGGAAGAGCTTGATCAATTGAGGCAGGAAGGGACATTCCTTGATCTATTGCACTGGAGGGCTCACAGAAGCAATCCTATTGGATACTCAGATTCCCAGAATGTCCTGGAGTATCGCAAAAGTGACACTGGCCAGTCACCATACTATACGAACTGGGATGCTGAAGGAAATCATCCTGCATATATGTTCGATCCGCAGATAACAGGATCGTCTTCACTAAGCTGGGATGATATAAATGACAGGAAGCTGACAATTACTGACTATTATTATATAGCAGAGGAGTTTGCAATATCCTTTGATCCGGAACATGATTGGCAAGAAGGAGATACCATTCCCCGAAGAATGTTGAGAGTTCCATCAGAAAGCAGAGGACAGATCACTGCAGATGGCACCTGGAATGATGGTATGTGGACCGTTGAGCTTATCAGAAAACTGGATACTGGATATACCGGGGAGGACATTTCTCTTGCTGAAGGGGGAATGTATTACATTTCTCCTGCACTACACATAGGTGACACTGCAGGCCGTGATCATTACGTTACATGGGGTCATTCTCTTGGTATTGGAGTTGGAGCAGATGTACAAGCTGTTAGATTCGAGGGTCAGTCTCCAAACTGGGATGATGTCCCTGAAAGAACTATAACTATGTTCTATCCTAGCGTGATGAGCTATGACCTACTACTTGACAATGACCTGCATGGTGTAGGAGCAGCTTGTACTGAAGCTGGTTCACCAGTACCCCATGGTGCAGAAAGGATGGGAGATTTTGCATTTGAACTTGAAAATGGTCCTATCCAGGATATCGAAGATACTGAGAGAGAAGCACCAGGCTTTGGAATAGTGTTTGCAATATCAGGGATGCTATTTGTCTTCTTTCTTGTTGGCAAAAGAAAATAACTGATCCTATAGATGGGCAAAGATCTTTGCCCATTATTTTTTGTTTAGCATGAAAAGAACATGCTTAAAAAAATGTTTATATAATTACTTATATCCAAACATTTATCTGTGGTAAAAAAAAGTTTTTGCTTTTTAACTTGTTTTTGAACTACTCCACGCTTACGCATGGAGATTCCTACAAGTAATTACGATTTGTAATTCTGATTGTATATTATCAACAAATTGTTGATAGCCTGTCCAAATAGCATTTTGTGATAGGTAACGTATCATGATGTTGATAGCACTATTTCTATCTCTATCAATGTTATTACCACAATCACATATCAT
>PXAV01000029.1 GCA_003565715.1 Methanosarcinaceae archaeon | reverse complement strand
TATCGTGCTGGTGCAGTTGGAAATAACCCCAACTGGGTTCTTGACAATAACCACTACCGTGAAGCAACCAAACGCTTCTTCGGGAATACCTATGTTGAATACAAACCAGTTCAGGCCGTTAGCATCAAGTATCAGATTGGTGTAGATTCCTATACCACAGATAACGATACATTTGTAGAGATGGGTACTGGAAACCTTCCCTCTGAAGGAGATTACCCGACTCCCGATAATCCGGTATATGCATATGTGGCCCCAACTGGAGGAACCATAAACAAGTTCGGTATAACCAGGCGTATTGTAAACTCACTGCTGACAGCATCATTCAATCACCAGTTCACTGATGATCTTTCGGCCAATCTTCTTGTAGGTAATGAGATAGATCACAATTCCTCGGAATTTTACAGCGCGACGGGAAGAAATTTTACAACCCCCGGATGGAATAACCTGAATAATACCAACGTGCAGAATTCCGGCTATAATATGTATGACAGAAGAACTGCCGGGTTCTTCGGAAACCTTGGCCTGGACTATAGGGACATGCTATTCTTAAATGCAACCGGAAGACAGGATATTGTTTCCTCTATGCCGCGGGATAACCGTACATTCTTCTATCCTTCGGCATCGCTGGCATTCGTGTTTACCGAACTGGATGCACTGGCAGGTAACAATGTTCTTCCCTTTGGTAAATTGCGCGCCTCCTATGCCGAGGTAGGGCAGGCTGCCCAGACTTATATTGCCGATCCTTACTTTGTAACCGGAGGTGCATCCAGCGGTTTCCTGTCGTTTGGTATTGACTACCCCTTTGGCGATATTACAGGATATAAACCTTCCAGGAGTTTATATGACCCCAACCTGGTACCCCAGAATACCCAGACTTTTGAGATTGGTGCCGACCTAAGGTTTTTTGACAACCGAATTGGTCTGGATTACAGTTACTTTAATACGGTAGCCACCGATCAGATCTTTGGCGTTCCACTTGCAGGTTCAACTGGTTATGGGTTCCTTATTACCAATGCCGGTAAAATGGAGTCTAACGGTCATGAGATTGTTCTTCAAACCAATCCGGTAAGAGCTGCCAATTTCAACTGGGACTTCTCAGTTAACTTCACCCAGATGACCAACAGGGTTGTTGAGCTGGCAGAGGGTGTTGAAAGCATCTCACTGGGTGGATATGTCACTCCCAACATCCGTGCTTCTGCTGGCGATACTTATCCTGCAATTTATGGAGAGCAGTTTTTAAGGGATGATGAGGGCCGTATCCTTGTTAATGAAAATCCTGACCATGATTTATACGGTATGCCGCTGGTTGGCGAATTTGGTAAGATAGGAGATGTTTCTCCCGATTTCTACGTGTCGTTCAACAACACCTTTACCTTTTTCCGTAATTTCTCAATCGCGGCGCAGGTTGACTGGAAGAGCGGCGGCCAAATGTACTCCGGTTCCAACAGACTTATGGGCCTTTATGGTTCTGCAAAAATAACCGAAGACCGTGAGACGCCGTTTATTTATGACGGCTATAAAGCTGACGGAACACCCAACGATATTGAACGGGGCGGTCCGGATGATCCCCTTGCATATCAGGATCTTTATGAATGGGCTCTAGATCAGATGGCTGAATCACATATATATGAAACATCCTTCGTAAAACTCAGACAACTGGCTTTTTCAGTAAGGATACCCCAGAGATTTGTTGCACCTGCCGGGATCCAAAGGGCTTCACTAAGTTTTATAACCAGGAATGTTCTGTTGTGGACTACCCTTCCCAACTTTGACCCCGAAACATCGCAGGGACAGGGCAATATGCAGGGAGGAATGGATTATATGTCATTACCCCAGACAACATCATACGGTTTAGGACTTAACGTAACATTTTAGTAACATAAAATATGAAAACTATGAAAATAATAAAATATTTAACCCTGGTTTCAGCCACCCTACTGCTTTTTTCCTGCAGTGAGGACGTAATGGACGAGATCAACACAGATCAGAACAACCCTGCCGTAATGGACGCCAGGAACTTAATACCTGACCTTCTGTTAAAATCGGCATTTGAAACTACTGCCACTGATATTGCTTGGTATACAACTGTTTATATTGAACATGCTGCCGGCACCTGGGCGCAGTCGGGCGAGGCCGACAGAAGGGATGCACAGAATTCGGCATCGCTTTTTAACAACAGCTGGAACAGCCTGTATGATGTTATGAACATAGCACAAACAATAATTGACAGGACCGATCCCGTTGAAGGTGAAGAGCCTGATAATTACTGGGTAAGAGCCATAGGACAGATCATGATGGCATATAACCTGGCCGTTACCACTGATATGTGGGGAGAGGCACCCTTTACCGAAGCATTCCAGGGCATGGATAATCTAAATCCGAAATATGACCGTCAGTCTGACCTGTATCCGGAAATTCACCGGCTTATTGATGAAGCTATTGAAAATCTTGACCGGTCCACCATGTTTTTCCTGAGCATGGATTATATTTACGGAGATCTGCCCGCTGAAGCTAATGTTGAAGCCTGGAAAAAATTTGCCCATGCATTAAAGGCGCGATATAGCTTAAGGTTGACAAATATTAATGAGCAGGTATGGGCTGAGGCAGCTCTTAATGCGGTTCCCAATGCATTTGCGAGCGCCGGTGACCAGGCAATGTTCACAGGTCCATTTGCGATTGCGCTGGGTCTGGCAAACCCTTGGGGTGAATTTTGGTGGAGCCGGAACCATCTTTCGGTTTCCTCCACTATACATGATATGATGGCTGAAAGAAATGACACTCTCAGGATGGCCAGGTATTTTTATCCCGGACCGATTGCTCCCATAGGACAGGCCGACCAGGTGCAAGGGGTTTACGCAGGTTCCCGTTATACTACCAGCTGGGGTGCATGGTCACAGCCTATTACCATGTTTACTTTTCAGGAACTTAAATTCATTGAGGCGGAAGCATCCTTTAGAACCGGGGCGGCTGACTGGCAGGATAAATTAAAAGCTGCTGTACAGGCATCCTGGGAATTTCATAACGTACCATTAGAAGAGGAAATTCTTGATGAGGATGGTGAGGTAGAAGATGTTATTTATCATTTTGAAAACTGGTATGACGATGAAGTTCTTGAAAGATTAACAGCCGGAAATGAACTGGAAGAGATAATGACCCATAAGTATATTGCATTGTATGACCGGGAAGCTATTGAGGTGTACAATGATTATCGCCGCACCGGATTCCCGGAGATGCAGAACCCCAATAATCAAACTACCGGTTTTGTGCACAGGTTCCCCTTTGCGCTGAGTGAGGTTCAGTCGAATCCGGCTAATGTGCCAGACATTGATGTTCATGTTGATCGTGTATGGTGGGCAGGTGGTACAGAGAACTAATTAATTAATATATTTTCCCAGAAAGAAGGTGGGTCTGCTTGCATACAAGAGACCCGCCTTTTTCTTTAACTTAAGCTGATTTTATAAATTACTATGATTTCCGGCTCCTTCAGACCTGACTCACATTGAATTTCGGAAAAAACTTTGTCCCAGGAAATTGACTTATCATTCTGCCCCTTAAAATCGCAAAAATGAAAATTTTCGCACCTTATCGTCCAGTAATGTTATCAGGGTGCAATACAGATATATAGGAGAAGGTAATGATGTGGTCTTAAGATTCAGAACCATGGATAAAGTTCATTACAGGTTGGTGGAAATGTTAATTGGCAATTCGAGCGGAGAATTGCGATCGTCCGAATTTGAAAATTCTATACGAAATGCTGATTATCCTTTTTTTGCCAATGTCAGGTTTGCTTACCAGGACCCGACAACTCAATCAATTATAAGTTACACTTTGAATTTTGAAATTATCCGGAAGGGTAACTGGGAAGTTATAATTTATTATTAAACTCCTTCAATTACCAGCCTATTTGATGTCCTGGATATCTGAATTATACTTTTTCTCCAGTTTAATAACACTTCTTTCCCTTAGTCCGTATACCTCTGTCATTTTAATATCCAGGATTACCAGCCTGTTGAGTATGGGATTGTATATTTCAGGGAATACGGAAATGTGAACTCCTCTGGCTTTTATCTTGTCGTTAAGTTTCATTTTTACCCCGATTGCTGCAGGAAATGCCACTGTACGCGCCACCGCAGTAAATGTTGCAG
>PXAV01000117.1 GCA_003565715.1 Methanosarcinaceae archaeon | reverse complement strand
TTCCTGGGAAGTGAAACTTCATGTGAAGCACAGGAAGTTGGTCTCCATATTGCAGAATACCTGGGTGCACCAGCAGATTCAAACGCAACTATCTGCCACGGACCAACCATAATGGGTATTCAGGAAGCCGGTATTGTGGGTTCTACTGCAGGTCAGGCAAAGAATAGAGCAGACATGATAATCTACTGGGGCGTCAACGCTCTTGAGTCAATGCCAAGGCATATGTCAAAATACGGTGTCTTCCCAAGGGGCTACTGGACAAAAAGAGGAAGATTTGATAGAACTTTGGTAACTGTCGATCCAAGAAGAACACCAACAGCTGATGCGTCAGACCTTCACCTGCAGCTTGAACCAAACAGTGATTATGAGCTGCTTAGTGCACTTTTGACAATCTTGAACGGGAAGGAACCTCATCCATCAGTTGAGGAGATCACAGGAATTCCAATATCGGTCATGAAACAGACTGTCGATATGATGAAGGAATCCAACTATGTAGGTATCTTTGTAGGACTTGGAGTCTCTTCATCATATGGAAAGCACCGGAACATCGAAATTGCACTAAACCTTGTAAAAGAGATGAACAACTATACGAAGTGTAACATCGGTGCACTCAGAGGTCACTGTAACGTAGCAGGATTTAACCAGCTAGCTACCTACCTTTACGGTTACCCATTTGGTCTTGACTTTATGAAAGGCTATCCAAGGTACAATCCGGGAGAGACCACCACTGTGGACCTGCTAAGGGAGAAGGATGTAGATGCTGCCTTTGTAATGTCAGCTGACCTGGTAAACCACATACCTGCAGATTGTGCCAAATATCTTGCAGATATACCAATGGTATGTATCGACATTGCACCATGTCCAACTACAACAGCTTCCGATGTTATACTTCCGGGGGTCATTGATGCAATGGAGTGCGATGGTACATTCTACAGGCTTGACAATGTACCGGTATACTTTGAGCCCTTCACCGATTCACCATTCTCAGAAACGAAGAGCAATGCTGATACACTCACGCAACTCTTTACAAAGATAAAGGCCATAAAAGAAGCATGAATCACTGAAGACATTATTGAGTTCCGGAGGACAAATGACCTTTGAAAAGGATGAGGAGTACAATACCTCTCCCTTTTATACTTCAGTTAAATGCCTTAAGGTAAGTGATGGATGTGAAAAGCACACAAGTGTGGATGTCATTATTGAGCAGAGAGTTGAGCTTTTTGTAAATGATGTTCACATAAGCACTTTTTTTGCAAGTCCTTATGAACTTGAAGAACTTGCAGCCGGATTTCTTTTGTGCGAAGGTTTTTTAGAACCTGATGCTAAAATGGTGTCTATCAGAGTAGAAGGTAGCTCGATCTTCTGCGACTTGGACATAAGCTCATGTGAGCTGGAAGAACTTATCCATATAGAGCGATGTGGGACCACATCATATCGTAAGGACTTGATAAGGCGCATATGTTCAGATGCATATTTTAGTACAAATATCATTACCCAAGTGGTTGGAAAATTAAAAGAGCTTGGAAAAATATGGCACATTACAGGTGGAGCTCACACGTCTATGATATGTAACGAAAAAGGCGATATACTCTTCTTTTGCGAGGATGTGGGTAGAGCCTGTTCCGTAGATAAGGTTGTAGGAAAAGCTTTTATCAGTGGTACTGACCTTTCCAGATGCGCTCTAGTTACTACTGGAAGGCTTGCATCTACAATGGTCTCAAAGGCAGTGAATGCAGGTATACCCCTTATTGCAAGTAAAGGAGCAACTGTAAAGGAAGCTGTAGAACTGGCAAATGTGGCAGGGATATCACTGGTTGCCTTTGTGAGAGGTAGGGATCTGTACATTTATTCAGGAGAGGAGAGGATCTTAATTGAGCGGCAAAGGAATGTCTGACACACTTATAAAAAAATCAAAAACATTATATCCCATAACCAACCTAGTAATCCTGCAAAGTAACACAAAAATAATTCAGAATAATACTACAATTTAGAATAAAGGTGATATTATGAGTGAAAAAATTGGAATTTTAGCTATTGGACACGGCAGCAGATTACCTTACAACAACCAGGTAGTTACCGAGATCGCAAACATGATCTCAGATAATCATCCAGAGTACATTGTAAAAGCTGGTTTTATGGAGAATAGTGAACCTACCGTTGAGGAAGCACTTATGTCCTTTGAAGGTACCGGCGTTACAAAGGTTGCCGCAGTGCCTGTTTTCCTTGCATCCGGCATCCATATTACAAAAGATATACCGGCAATCCTGAAACTTGATCCTGAAACGAACGAAGGAGAAGTACAACTTAACGGTAAAAACGTGAAGATAGTATATGGCAAGCCTCTTGGAAGTGATAAGCTTATTGCAGAGCTTATATTTAAAAGGGCACAGGAAGTAATTTAAGCTGTGTATGTCCACACAGCCTTTCTATTTTCTTTCAGGCTTTATGATCTGAACTGAACATTATTTTGATATTGTTATTCCAAGGGAACAAGACCTTGATGTCACAACATCTTCTATGATCCCTGCAAGGCTATCCCGTGCAACATCTGTAACAGCTGCAAATACAGTGAATTTGCCTGCGCTTTTGGTACTGGGTCCTATGAGCTCTACATGTGTTTTATCGTGATAGGATGTCACACTGGCCTTCATGGTAATTGTTCCTGTGTGAAGGAACATCTTAAGGTGACCCAAAAATCTGGGGTTTATGCCAAGGATATTTGTCTTTATATTATCCATGATATCGATTATGAATTCCATGGCTTCATCTTTTCCGATTGTTCCGCTTAATTCATAGGAATCTGCATAACTATTTACATTGAAGTGATAAAGATCATTATCTTCATTGTCTACAGTTTTACACTCCTGGGTATTTGAAGTTATTTCCGGGTCCCTAGAATTCTTTGAACTGCCAACATCTGGGATTGTTGAAATAAGTGATTCCCCATATTTAAAATCTGATTCCAGAGTTTCCACCATGGTGGTGAAAATTTCACTATCTTCCTTCATTGACAATACATAAATTTGTGTTTGTGTATTGATGCTCATTATTGTTGCTTTGATCTGAGCAAGCTGCTCTCTGTCAAGAAGATCTTTTTTGTTCAAAAGAACCATATCAGCATTCTGTATCTGTTTTGTAATTGCTTCCCCATAGTGCTCCATAAGCTCACCAAACTTGCTCCCATCGATCAGTGTTATAATGGGGCCCATACTTACTTCTGGACCAAAGTCCATTTTTTTGATCTGTTCTTTTATACGCAGGGGAAAAGCAACCCCTGTTGGCTCTATCAGAAGAAAGTCGGGGTCGTATAGTGCCTGCACCAGGGATATATTGCCCTCAAGGGCATATCTTAAGGTACAGCAGATACATCCCCTTGGCATTTCCTTTGATGTAAGACCATTTTCATTGATGAACTGGCCATCGACACCAACATCACCAATATCATTCACAAGCACAGCTACAGTATAGCCTTTAGCTTTAAGGTAATTACCGATCCTGATTACAGATGTTGTCTTTCCACTACCCAAAAATCCACTAAGGATCAGAATGCGCATAGTATTCCTCCGGCCTAAAAGAATTGAACGCTCAGTTCAAAGAAGCGTTATTCTGAATCCTTCGTACTGCATCCATTGACCTCATGGTCGTAAATATCGTCCACACATTCGTTTAAATGTGAATCGTTGTGGCAGTGGTCATGTTTATGTTTCTGTTCATGGCGATGCCCGGAATCGCCATGTTCGTGATCATGTTCATGTTCGTGATCATGTTCGTGGTCGTGATCATGTTCGTGGTCGTGATCATGAGGATTGTGAAGCCTTTGAGACAACATATCTCTCTTTGCAAAAGCATATTCAACATTCTCATCCACAATATGGACAAGTCTGTCCTCTTCAATGCCAGAAACTGCAGTAAGTATCTTAAACCTTGGACCAGAATGAGCAGTTGTCTGGATAACACTAACTGCAGGGACTTCCGAATATGAAGTTATACTTATTTTAAAGGTCTGCTCTTGGATTTCCAGGAACATTTTTATGTGACCCACAAACTCGGGACTTATGTTTAATATTTTTTCCTTTACTCCTTCGGCAATCTCCATTGTGATCAGTCTTGCCATATCACTATCTATATCATCTTCAAGTATCTTGTAATCATTTGCATATGAAGCAAGCCCTGAGCTTTCGCTAT
>PXAV01000145.1 GCA_003565715.1 Methanosarcinaceae archaeon | reverse complement strand
TGTGCTCTTGAATATTGCAATATCCATGGTGTCTGGCAGAACTGTATTGAGCTATAATGCTTTAAGCCTAATAAAATATAACACATTATGATATTGTTTCATATTTTACTACATTTCATTATGTAACATGTGGCCACATAAAATGAGTGATCAATGCCACATCTTTTTTATATCTGTCCATTTCACCTTTATATAACATTATATTCAGGATGATTCGCTTCATGCCTGTAAAAAAAGGAGGTGGAAATTATTATCGCAATGCTTGTGGCCAAATTTGCATTTCTGACACTTGTGGTAGGAGTTATATCATATGTAATATTGAGTTACGTAGTTCCCCATATGTCAACATGAAAGACAAGAACAGACATTATTGATCATAACATTCACAATAGCCTATTTCTTCATTGCTAAGATAGCATGCCGGATCGTCAGCCCATACATCACCATATATTGCTTCTGCACGTACACGGAAATTACCGTTACACACTTCAAGCCATTTACATTTTGCACACCTATCAGCATGTTTTTTGATGAGAGGTTTACGATCCTTAAGGCCAGCCATAAGCTCGTCACTGGTGTCACCCCATATATCACTGAACTTACGTTCTCTTATATTTCCAAATGAGTGGTGCCTCCAGAACTGGTCAGGATGTACAGACCCGTCCCAGGAAACACAGGCAAACCCGATGCCTGATGAATTACCTTTATTCATGTTCAATAGCTCAAGTACCTCAGCTGCTCTGACAGGATCCTCTTTGAGCAGACGTAGATAGATATAGGGTCCATCACAATGATTGTCCACGGTCAACACTTCCACCTTTTTTCCCCTGTTGTGCAAATCCTTCGTTCTGTCGATCAATAGGTCTACTGTCCTTCTGCTTTCTTCAAGGGAGAGGTCCTCATTTACCATCCCTGAGCCTCTTCCGGAGTACACAAGATGATAGAAACATATTCTAGGGATATCCTCTTCTTCAATTAAATCGAATATGGCCGGAATATCATTCACATTGTGCCTGTTGACAGTAAACCTGAGCCCGACCTTGATCCCCTCCTTGCGGCAGTTTTTCAGGCCCTGCAATGCACGGTCAAAGGAGCCGTCTATACCCCGGAACCGATCATTTGTTTCACGCATTCCATCCAGTGATATACCCACATATGAAAGACCGATATTCTTTAGGACCTTTGCCATTTTTTCTGTGATCATTGTACCGTTGGTCGATATAACAGCCCTTATACCCTTTGAGGTCGCATAACCTGCCAGTTCAGGAAGATCTTTTCGCATTAGAGGTTCCCCTCCAGAGAACAGTATCACAGGACACCCAAAGTCTGCGAGATCATCTATAAGGTCCTTGCCTTCATCTGTACTAAGCTCATTCACGTAGTCAATATCTTTAGAATGTGCATAGCAGTGAACGCACCGAAGATTACATCGTTGTGTAACATTCCACACTACTACTGGTTTCTTATCCTTTGCAAACTGGAGCAAGTGTGACGGAAGCTTTTTGGATTCGCGGCCATAGCGAAGAGCATCCGAGGGCTCTACTGTTCTGCAATAAAGTTTTGAAATACCAATCATCATCAGGGCTCCAAAGTAGGTGGATAGAGAATTTAATTAAAACATAGCTAACTTCGATATTTGATTTCCTATACAATCATCCTATATTATTTCTATGGTAGAGAGCAGTACGCACAAATAGAAAAATAAAAGGAAATATTAAAAAATGCTTAATTAAACTTTTCACTGACTTTTATGAGGATATCTTCAAATGTGAATTTGCCAGGGGTCACTGAAACCTTCACACCATAACTTTCAATGGTCTTGGCAGTAGGCGTACCAATAGCTGCAACAAGTGAAGAGTTCATGATACTTATAACATCATTCTTACAATCCTGATCCACAGAATGCTCAAAGAAATTACGGACCATCATAGAGCTTGTAAAGGCAAATACATCGATTTCACCAGCAAGGACCCTTCGTATAAACTCTTCCTGTTCTTTTCCCTTGGGCCTTGTAAGTGTGTAGACCTTTGTCTCGTGCACCTTGGCCCCACACTTCTCAAGTCCCTCTGTCAGAAGAGTAGAACCATAAAAACTTCTTGCAGTATCGATTATCTTGCCTTCCACATCAGGGCACATAAACTCCACAAGGCCTTGGGAACTGTACACTCCCGGCATTCCGAGTACATTTATACCAAGTTCTTCCAAAGCCTTGCTTGTTGTCGGACCAATAGCTATGACCTTTGTTGAATTCAGTGCATCGATAAATCTGCTCCTGTCACTAGATGTTATCTTTTTTAGTGTGAAATCGATTCCATTTGCACTTGTGAATATCACATAATCAGATACACCGCTAAGGACTCTCTCAACAAAACCATCAAAGTATTCATCCTTCATATCGGCAAGCTCTATCATAGGTACAGCAAGCGGATCAAAACCCATTGACTCAGCCAAAGCTACCGATTCACCAAGATAACTCTTCGGCCTCATTATTGCAATTACTGGTTTTTTTACTTGTTCATACATAGAAAACACCTTTTTAGAAACTACCAGGAAGTTGCTCCCCTAATATATCATGTAATGCGACAACACTTCCTACTACTGTAATGGCAGGGGCTTTAACACCTCTTTTTTTTGCAAGTTCAGCTATATTCCCGATTGTCCCCACTGTTACACGCTGATCTGGCCTTGTACCTCTTTCTATAAGGGCCACAGGAGTTTGTAAATCTTTACCGTATTTCATAAGTTCATCCATATTTCTTCCAAGCATCTTGACACCCATGAATATAACGATAGTACCTTCAAATTTTGCAAGTACCTCCCAGTCAAGTGCACTCTCTTCTTTAGTAGGGTCCTCATGACCTGTTATGAAGGTAACCATTGATGCATGGTCCCTATGAGTAACAGGTATACCCGCATATGCAGGCACTGCAACTGCAGATGTTATGCCCGGTACGACCTCAAATTCAATACCTTCTTCTATAAGTTCCTGTGCCTCTTCTCCACCACGTCCGAACATATAAGGGTCTCCACCCTTAAGGCGCAATACATTCTTTCCTTCCTTGGCCTTGTATACTATCAGTGCATTTATGTCTTCCTGGGTTAATTTGTGATCACCTGCATGTTTTCCTGCATCGATCTTTTCAGTGTTTTCAGGTATTGATGAAATAATAGCCTCTCCTGGAAGCTGATCATAGACTACAACATCAACGGTATCAAGTAACCTTCGAGCTTTTAGGGTTAAAAGCTCAGGATCACCAGGGCCTGAACCAACCAAATATACTTTACCATATTTCTGGGTCATGTTAACTAAATCCTGTATATCTTTATTGACTAAATACTGAGCATTTTTTTAGGTTGATAATGAATTTACTAATTTATAAATATGCATCGTCCCGAGAAGACAATAGGAAAAAATGACCAGTTCTATATCTGAAGGAAAAAGACCTTGTTAACCAATTCAAATAGTGAGCTTATATGAAAACCAGAATTAAGAAATAAATGAAAGTGCTGTATCTTTACGATACGGCACTAACCGCCCCTTAATAATAAGCCTTTGAAATTGCTTATCTTTTACTCAATAGATAGAACAGCATCTCCCTGTTCAGTTTTCCTCCGCGCTCCAGTTTGTTGACGATGTCCTCATCAGACATATCCCCTGATCTAAGATCCTTTATCTTATCAAGTAAAGCCGGAGCCACACTGTAGTATTCGTTTATATCTTTCCTGTGTCCCCAAACATCTCCCTCTATGAGTTTGATGTTCTGCATTTCCATGAACATCTCAATTGATTTAGATACAGTACGCCGATAAGAACTTGGAATCTGTATCACTTCTACTTTGGGACATGCCTTCACCAGTGAGAAGACATCCTTATTTGATGGTCTAAAAGCAAGATGGATTACCTTTTCAGTGGAATTCAGGTAAGGTATCTCGTCCCGCGAACTTACTACCCTTATTTTCATGAGTTACCCGCACCTCCAGTTCATGTAGAACTTATTAAAATAATCAATGCACTCACCTATTAAATAATTATCGATTTAGAAACTAAAAAAATGAGAGGGTAGATCAAAAGGATAAAAGTTCATTCAAAACGTAACCTGACTGAATCCGCATGTGCCTGAAGTCCTTCTTTCTCAGCAATAGCAATAACCGGATCTTTCAGTGTCTTTAAACCTTCTTTGCTTATTTTTTGGATGGTTGATGATTTCATGAAATGGGATAGATTCAGACCAGAGTATATACGTGCATATCCCGCAGTTGGCAATACGTGATTGGTCCCGGAAACATAGTCACCAACTGGAACTGGAGCATAGTTGCCCATAAATATCGAACCTGCATGTTCTATACCTTCCAGAACATTATCAGGGTCTTCAACCATGATCTCAAGGTGTTCAGGAGCGAACTCATTGGAAAAAGCTATACATTCACCTATTGAATCTGCTACGATGACTGCTGAGTTTTCCAGTGATTTCATTACTATATCCTGCCTAAGAGTCTCATTTGCCTGCTTTATGACCTCTTCCATGACATTTGAAGCAACCTTTTCTGATGTGCTGACCATTACAGATACAGAGTTAGGATCATGTTCTGCCTGGGCAACAATATCAGATGCAGCCATTCTTGCATTGCATGAATCATCTGCTATAATTAGTACTTCACTTGGTCCAGCTGGAAAGTCTATCTCTGCAATATCCCGCACCTGCATCTTTGCCGCAGTGACAAATATATTGCCTGGTCCCACAATCTTATCAACCTTAAGGACACTTGCTGTGCCATAGGCCATACCTGCAACTGCCTGGACACCACCAAGTTTGTAAACATGGTCTGCTCCTGCAACCCTTGCCGCAGCAAGAGTTAATGGGTTCACTTTTCCATCCTTTCCCGGAGGGGTACACATTACCACATTCCTGACACCTGCAACCTTTGCAGGAACTATTGTCATAAGAGCGGTAGATGGATATGATGCTCTGCCACCAGGGACATATGCTCCTACGCTTTCAAGGGCAGTGAATTTCTGTCCCAGTTCAATCCCAGGTGCAAGCTCCATAAACCACACCTTTTGTTGTGGCATCTGTGCCTCGTGGAACTTCCTGATATTGTTTGCAGCGAATTCAAGATGGGACAACATTTCATGGTCAGTGTTTTTTATAGCCTCATCTATTTCTTCTTTTGAGACTTCGATCTCTGTAATATCAGCGCAATCGAAATGTTTTGTATACTTGCGCAGGGCAGCATCCCCATTCTCTTTAACATCCTTTAATATAGACGCAACCTTATCACCCACATCTGCAAGCTCTCCTCCACGCTGGATAAGCTTTTTCTTTTCAATATCTGTCATTTCGGATAATTTCTTGTAAAGCATAAGATCTACCTTTAATTTTTTCAAAATCTATATCTATAAGTATATAAGTGTGTGTTCCAAGTTGATGTTCAGGAATCATCTATTATTCTATGGAACATATATAGCTTAATGTTAATGCATTTTCAATAATGATGTGTTTCCAAATAGTGCATGTTGATATAACTTGTCCGCATATATATGACCTAAAAGTAAAAAATGGACAGAAGGTACATTTATATCCCCATTTTATCATATTTAGCAGCATATCCTATTTTTCAAAGTCACTGAAAGTACTTTGTTCATTCCAGATCAATGAACCCATGGTTTTTGGGCTTATTGTTCCGGAACTATCAGGACCTGGCCTCAAATGCAACCCCAGTTCCTTAAAGATTTTTTCAGCGGTCTTTTGACCTATAAGAGATGCAACATATTCCAGGCTTGATGCCCTTATATCTTCAACTGTCATCAGTCCATTTTCGTAGAGCTTGCGGGCGCGTACACGTCCTATACCCCGGATGCTGACAAGTTCAAGGAGTTGTGATGATGCACCATAATGTATCCTTTTTTCCAGTTGCAATGCCATGCCTGATACATCATTCGCTGTTTCAGGACCAATAAGACCCGCAAGCCTTGATGTGGAATGCATCAGCCACACCGCAATATCTGCAAACGCATGCACATCACCTTCGCCCACACTGAACTTCTTTGTTATCTGGTCAAGTGACTTCTCACTGATCCATTCCCATATAAGGAGAGCTGTTTTTACTTCACCGAGGAACCACTCATAATCAACTTCCCTTGAGCGTGGTGGTATCTCTGCAAATTCCTCACTGTGAGCCATGACAAAATCATTGATCATTTCGTAATCATTAGACCTCATGTAGAGCTGTCTCATATCAGGCGTCCTGCAAATAAGATGCAGCAGGGTTAGATCTGTGATAGTGTCCGCCTTCTTCAATCCATCCTTTATAAGAGCACCTGAAAGTGGATCGATATAAAGTGACGATACGACCCTTCCAAAAGTGGTTGGGATAAGCATTTCATCATCTTCAAGCATAGCATTGTCCTTTAAGAATCCAATGCACTCATCAACTACCTCCATGATACCCCATGTATCATTTTGGTGAGCAAAGAAGGTGGCTTCAATGAATTCCATAAGCCCATTCCTTGTTGTTGCAAATCCATTCACGATGGTCGAAAGGATGTGAGTTCTAAGGGCGTTCTCTGAACCAAGCTTGGACCATATATCCTCTGCATCGGCATTGATGTAATTATCAAAAAGCCCGCTCATCTCATCATATGAGCGTGCAATAAGAACAGATTCTCCATAGGGATCAAGATGAGGTCTGCCTGCACGCCCAGCCATTTGTTTATAGTCCAGTACAGGAATAGGCTGCATACCATAGTTAGGATCAAACCTCCTGTAGCTTCGTATTATGACTCTCCTTGCAGGCAGGTTCAGTCCCGCTGCAAGTGTTGGAGTGCTGCATATTACCTTGATCACATTATTCCTAAAGCCATCCTCAACAAGTTTGCGATGTGATGAATTAAGACCTGCATGATGGAAAGCAGTGCCATTCCGGACACATTTTGCCAGTTCTTTTGATGTGTCGGTTTCCCCAGTTTCTATAATCTGTTCAACGATATCATCAAGGGATTTTCTTGTAGGTCTGTCAAGGATTCCTGATACTTCCGTACCTGCTTTCCTTGCAAAGGATGCGGTGTTCCTGCGACTGCTTTCAAATACAAGACACTGACCTCCTTCCTTAAGGGTATCCATAATTATATTGACACCGTCATCCCTGGAAACCTGATCGATATTTTTCTGTGAGTCCATGAAATTGATGTTTCCACCATAGTAAACACCCTCGTAAAGATAGGTAGGGCGCCAATTGCTAAGCACAAGTTGTGCTTTTAGCCAGTCAGCTATCTCATATGCATTTCCAATTGTTGCAGAAAGAGCTATGATCTGGCATTTAGGATTGATCTTCATTAACTTGGTAAGAGTTATTTCCAGTGTAGGTCCTCTGTTAGCTGAATCAAGAAGATGCACTTCATCAACAATAATGGTACTTATCTCATGCATCCAGGAAGTCTCATTACGAAGAAGAGAGTCTGTCTTTTCAGAGGTTGCAACGATGATGTCATTCGAACCAAGCCAATCATCCCTTGATTCGAGATCACCTGTGGATATTCCCACCCTAAGACCAGCGTTTACACTTGTTTTTATTGCAAGAGACTGGAATTTGCGAAACCGTTCAAACTTCTCGCTTGCAAGAGCACGAAGAGGAACAATATACAAAGCCTTCCCTCCCTTTGCAATTGAATTCAGCATTGCAAGTTCGGCTATCAGCGTCTTTCCCGAAGCTGTAGGTATTGCCACAAGGATATTGTTACCCTCAAGCAATCCTTTTTCGATGGTCTCTGCCTGAGGAGGATATAGCTCCTCTATACCAGATCCCATATAGAAACGGATGATATCATCCGGCATATCCAATGAATCTATTCTCATGATTTAGAGAGTTTTAGGATAGTAATGTGTTATTAAAATTCCCCTTTTGATCAGGTCCACACAAAAGCTGATTCAGAGGGAATAAAGAAAAAGGTGCTATGGTAAGAAACATTAAAAAGCATGTGAGTTGAAACTTTCACATGCTAAAGAAAATATCAGTCATTACTTAGCTCACCACTGAAGTACTTGTCATAGGATCCCATATCAAAATGACCATGGCCGCTCAGATTGAACATTATTGTTTTCTCTTCACCCGTCTGCTTACATTTAAGGGCTTCATCAACGGTACATTTAATAGCATGTGAAGATTCCGGGGCAGGTGCTATTCCTTCACTGCGAGCAAATATAACAGCTGCATCAAACACTTCCACCTGGTGATAGGACCTTGCTTCAATGAATCCATCTGCTACAAGCTTACTTACTATCGGTGAAGCACCATGATACCTTAGACCACCTGCATGAATGGATGGTGGTATGAACTCTGAGCCAAGTGTATACATCTTAATATGAGGGGTCATCTGGGCCATATCACCAAAGTCATAGCAGAACTTACCTTCTGTAAGGGTTGGGCATGCAGATGGTTCTGCAGCAATTATCCTTGTGTTGGTCTTTCCGGCAATATTATCCCTAATATAAGGAAGGCTCACGCCAGCAAGGTTGCTTCCTCCACCACAACATCCAATTACTATATCCGGATAGTCCTCTGTCTTATCAAACTGTGCCTGTGTCTCAAGACCAACAACTGTCTGGTGTAGACAGGTATGGTTCAATACACTCCCAAGAGCATATTTTGTATTATCGTTCAGTGCTGCCTCTTCGATAGCCTCACTGATGGCAATGCCAAGACTACCCGTCGTTTCAGGATACATATCGAGGATCTTTCTTCCAAATTGTGTTTCTGTACTGGGTGAGGGCACAACATTTGCTCCCCATAGGTTAATAAGTGATTTACGGTATGGTTTCTGATAGAAGCTTGAGCGTACCATGTATACCTTACACTCAATATCAAAGTAGTTACATGAGAGGGATAATGCACTACCCCATTGTCCAGCACCTGTTTCAGTTGTGATCCTTTCTGTACCCTCTTTCATATTATAGTATGCCTGTGCAATGGCAGTGTTTGGTTTATGGCTACCTGCGGGGCTTACACTTTCGTTCTTGTAATATATCTTTGCAGGGGTCCCCAGTGCCTTCTCAAGTTTGTGTGCCCTATGAAGAGGAGAGGGTCTCCATAGATGATATATCTCCATGATCTCTTTAGGTATATCGATATACTTGTCAGAACTAATCTCCTGTTTTACAATCTCCTTTGCAAATATAGGCTCAAGATCCTTTGGGTCCATAGGCTCATTGGTTGCCGGGTTCAGTGGAGGGTCAACCTGTAGGTCTGCAAGTATATTGTACCACTTTGTAGGCATTTCATTCTCGTCAAGTAATATTTTTGTGTGATCCATAATTGTACCTCAGTAAAAGCAAAATCAATGAACTAGCCATTACTTAAAGTCTGTTAAAGCTTATGTCTAAGCAGGCAAATATATCTTTCATATACAAGATCCATAAGACTCAGATCAATAAATATGAATAATTATGCATTGACATTTGAAGTGAAATAGTGATATGTGTGATGAGATATTAAGGTTACCATTGTACTGTATTGTACAATATAGACCAAATCAATATACAGAAAGCATACATCCTCTTAAGGGCCCGGAAGATGACCACATCCACAGCTCCGCCCAAGGAAAGTAGATATCCTGTGTTTCAGAAGGTGGACCTCATGCTCATCCATATCAGAGAGTAGATCCTTATGTTCACTTTCAATATGTTCAAGCATTATCTGCTCAACTTCATCAATGTCATTTCCAATTGCTATGAAATTGCAATCACGTATTCCCACATCACTACATTTAACCATCCTGGTTCTCATATAACCTAATCCTTTGTTGTTTAACAAATAAAGATGATATATAATAAGGTGAACTACCACCGATGAATAAGGTAGTTTTCTACTTGATTTCTTCACCTATTGTTCACGAATCCACATGCTCATGTCCACATGCTCATGTCCACATGCTCATGTCCACATGCTCGTCCGGTACAAACCTTATTATATTTAATATACATGCTTTTAAATAAATAGCGATACAAAATCAGCTTAGTTCTGGTAACTCAAATTCGGAATGAACATAAGATTATGTTCAGCTCTGGTTCACGTTATAAAATTGCTACAAAGGTGTTAATATGGGAATGATAGAAGAAGTAAAACAAAAGAAAAAAAAGAAGGCAGCTGAAAACTGGATAAAGATGGGAGATTCTGCAAAGACTGTTGAAAAACAGATCGAATACTATACCAAATCACTTGATATGAACCCTTATAATGCAGAAGCATGGTTTAAAAAAGGTAAGAGTTTTGAAAAGATGGAGAATTTTGAATCTGCAAAGAGGTGTTTTGACCTTGCCGTAGAGATCGAACCTGATTATATTGACCTTATAGAAAAGGGACATGAATCAAGTGATTCTTCTGAAGCATATCCCATAGAAGAAGAAGAAGAAGAAGAAGCGACATCTGGAACTTTGGAAGATGACCTGCAGACTGAAGAGGAAGACAACAGCAAACCATGGATATCAGAGCAGTCTGACATAGTGCCTGATGAGAATCTAGAGATAAACGACAATAAGCTCGATGATAAGAATTCTTCATTCAGACCACCATCCGGAGATGAATCAGCATTCAGTAATGTTTTCACAGGCAATGATGAAGATGACAAACAGACAGCCCCAAAAAGCGAGTCTGATGAAACTTTTAAATCACAAGTTCCATTGACGGTTGAAACGGATCCTTCGAGTTTTGGTAATGATGAAAATGTACCTGAAAGTAATCATCCGAAAGAATATGAAGCTGAACCTACATATGGATTATCTGAAGACCGTACACCATATGCAAAAGATGAAGCTGAAATTTCAGCTATTGATACAGACAGCCCCATAGAGACATTCAAAGGACCTACAAACACAGAGTCTTCAGAATCCATGTCTTTTGCAGGAGAGAATAGTACATCAGGAGATGATTTAGTGGATATAAGGATACCATTGGATGAGGCAATAAAATTCTGGGCAATAGGTATTGTTGCAATGATAATTGTCCTTGGTCTGTCAAAATTAATCTGACCCAGATTGTAAGCACCTGGGAAATCCACTCCCACATATACTTCCCATGAATATGGAAATTGCTACAGAGAAAAAGAATGTATACCATTGACTTTTTTAGCTATTTCCTTTCTACTTGATCGAATGATCAATGGTTGCTGGCATTAAAGACATCTTAAAAAGAGCCTTAGGGGAGAAAACAAATGTGGGCTAATGGATCTTTCATCTCCACTATAAAGAATATTAGCAAGGAAACGGTAGAACACTTATCCTTATCTATAATGAAAGCAAAACAGTTCCACTGATGTTTGGGCGATTCAGATATAACAACAATGTTTTCTATGGTGAGGTAAAGGATAACATGGTGACCTCCCCGGAAGGATCCTACATGGAATATGACCTTAGTGAGCTTGAGATACTGCCGCCCTCACAGCCCTCCAAAATAATATGCGTTGGCCTTAACTATCATGACCATGCAACTGAATTAGGGCTGGTCGTTTCGCAAGCTCCTATACTGTTTTTGAAACCACCATCGTCTGTAATAGGACACAATGGGAAGATACTTTATCCAAAGGTTAGCAATAGAGTAGATTTTGAAGCAGAACTTGCTGTCATCATCGGAAAGAAATGCAAGAGTATAGCATATGATAGAGCATATGATGTGATTGCAGGTTTTACATGTTTTAACGATATAACTGCACGTGATCTGCAGCAAAAGGACGGACAATGGACAAGGGCCAAATGTTTTGACACTTTTGCTCCTGTTGGCCCTTACATAGCTCCTGTTGGAGATTTTAATCCGGAGAATGCTTCTATTATAAGCCGTGTCAACGGCGACATAAGACAGAATTCCAATATCTCCAGGCTTATATTTGATATACCCTACCTTATAGAGTTCATATCAGGAATAATGACCCTTGAAATTGGGGATATCATTGCAACTGGTACCCCACCAGGAGTAGGAGAATTGCATAAAGGGGATATGGTGGAAGTAGAGATAGAAGGAATAGGAACGCTGAAGAATGAGGTTGTATGATGCTGTTTGATCAGGTGAACCGAGAGCTGGATATCACAATGCGCCATCTTGAGGTCCTTAAGGCGGTAATTGAACGCGGCCCTATTGGAATACTCAAACTTGCTGAAGAAACAGGTATGCCCACACACAAAGTACGTTATTCCCTGCGTGTACTTGAACAGGAGCAGCTTATAAAACCATCCTCATATGGCGCTATTAAAGGAAGTTCAGTAGAGAGTTTCATTGCTGATTTTGAAAAGGATGTAGATGAGCTCATCGCCAAAGCAGAGCTTATAAAGAATATGAGTAGATCATTTTGACAATTCCTGCTAGAGCGTTTTTCCTGACCATATCTTTTAAGTCAATGCGGCATAATTATATTCCTGCTATGTCTACAATTGCAGGAAGTTCAATGTTCATGCGCTGATACCCTTGTCTGCTGTTTTAGGAGATACATTATGACTTTAACTGATGATGATAAAAAGACCATTGAAAAATATGCACTCCAGAATGCCGTGAAATATGGACAGCCACCACAGATCGGAGCTGTTATGGGACGTGTTATGGGAGAGTGTCCCCATCTTCGTTCCAAGGCAAAGGATGTAACACCACTCATAAAGGATATCCTTGAGGAAGTTGCAAAGGAAACAGTCCAGCAGTGGCAGTACCGGCTGAAAAACCTAGCTCCTGAGCTAATAGAGGAGCTGAATGTAAAAAAGGAACCAGATAAAGGATTAAAAGCACTTGATGTAGAGGAAGGAAAACAGGTAGTAATGCGTTTTGCACCAAATCCAAATGGTCCTCCAACACTTGGAAGTACCAGAGGGATAGTTGTTAATTCCGAATATGTGAAAAAATATGGTGGTAAGTTCATTATACGCTTTGATGACACTGATCCGCAGACAAAACGCCCAATGCTTGAAGCATATGAATGGTATGTTGATGACTGCAAGTGGCTTGGAGCAAATCCGGATGATGTCGTCATTGCCTCAGACAGAATACCTCTCTACTATGAATATGCCCGCAAGCTCATAGAAATGGGACATGCTTATGTTTGTTTCTGTGATGGCGAGGAGTTCAAAAAGCTAAAGGATGTAAAACAGGCATGCCCTCACAGAGATGTCACGCCTGAAGATAATATGGAACACTGGGAAAAGATGATCGCAGGGGATTACGAGGAAAGGTCCGCTGTTCTGCGTATAAAAACCGATATTTCTCACAAGGACCCTGCACTGCGCGATTATGGTGCTTTCAGGATAGTCAGGTCTTCACACCCACGTCCTGAAATTGGGAGTAGATACTGTGTATGGCCCTTACTTGATTTTGAAGGGGCTATCGAGGACCATGAGCTTGGCATGACCCACATAATAAGAGGTAAGGACCTCATGGACAGTGAGAAACGTCAAGGTTATATATACAAATATTTTGGCTGGGAATACCCCAAAACCACACATTGGGGTCGTGTGAAAATGCATGAGTTCGGAAAGTTCAGCACCAGTGGTCTACGTAAGGCTATCGAGGAAGGAGAATATTCCGGATGGGATGACCCCCGACTTCCAACTCTACGGGCCCTGCGCAGAAGAGGCATACAACCAGAAGCTATTCGCAAGTTCATGATCGATATGGGAGTAGGTGAAACCGATATAAGTATCAGCATGGATACGCTTTATGCAGAGAACAGAAAAATTGTGGACCCGATAGCCAACAGGTATTTTTTCGTATGGGATCCTGTAGAGCTAAAGATCACCGGAACAAAAAAATGTGTTACAACCCCTGCACTGCACCCCACTGAGGACAGAGGACGGCGTGAGATAGAGGTGACTGATGCTGTGCAAATATGCAAAGAGGACGCAGAAAAACTTCATAGTGGATCAAAGATAAGATTTAAGGATCTCTACAATGTAGAGGTGACTTCCCTTGAACCACTACAAGCACAATATCTTGACAATTCTATAGATTCCCTCAAAAAGGAAAAGATGCGTATAATTCACTGGGCACCTGTTGACGGGGTTGTTGTAAAGGTTCTTTCCCCTGACGGAGAATATACAGGCATCGCGGAAAAGCAGATAAAGAACGAATTGAACAGAATTATACAATTTGAGCGTTTTGGTTTTTGCCGTATCGATACTATTGATGACAATATGGTTGTTGCCTACTATACTCATAAATGAACAGGATTTTTTTCCTTTTTTTATTCAGGCTCTCGGATAAGAGCACCATTTTAATTGTGCCAGAATGATTATCTTGATATATATATATAGTATACTGTGGATGTGTTTTAAAATGCCCGAATATCCCCACCCAATAGTAGTAATCAGCAAATGTTTAGGATTTGCCCCCTGCCGTTATGACGGAAGTATCATAGAATCTTCTATTATTGAATCTATTAAACAATTTGTGGATTTCATAGAGGTATGTCCGGAATGTGGAATAGGAATGGGGGTTCCCAGGGAACCGGTGATAATTATCCACACTGATAAAAAAAAATTATACCAACCTGCTACAGGAATTGATCTTACAGATAGAATAGAGGAGTTCTCAAAAACTTACCTAAGTGATCTGGAAGATTTTGATGGTTCCGTCCTCAAATCAAAATCACCTTCTTGTGGAATTGGCACAACAAAGCTATACTCAGTTAATACTAAGCTACAATGTTTGCACCGATGTGAAAATGGTTTTTTTGCAGATGCTTTTCTTAGATATTATCCAGGGTTGCCTGTTATTGATGAGCAACAATTATCTGAGCCTTTGCTAAGGGATGGTTTCCTGACCAAAATATTTGCCCTTGCATCCTTTAGGCAGTCAGCAAATTCCGGGAAAATGAAGACAATAGATACATTGATAGAATACCATACCAGAAACAAGCTATTACTTCTATCACTTGATAAAAATATTATGAACAATATGGGAAATATTGTTGCGAACAGATACGGTTTTACGATAGACACTGCGTATGAAAAGTATTTGTCCTGTTTATTAAAGATCCTTGGAAAGCCAATGTCTCCAGGACTTGCAATTGATACTATGATGCATGCATTTGGATATTTCTCCCGCAACTTAAGTCCCTCTGAAAAGTTCGCTTTTATGGGACAAGTTCAGAGTTTTCGGGAAGATATGAGTGTTATATTCGAATTAAGGAAATGGTTCCTTTACCATGCAGAAAAACATAATGTTGAATACATTTTAAAGCAGACTTTTTTTTGCCCATATCCACAGGAGTTAGCAGATATCTTACAGATAAAATGATATGCTGAAAGATCAATATCAATAATGTGGAATACAATATATTTCTGATTGGGAACATTTATCTGAAATATTAGTAAGAACACATCAGGAGGTTGTTTTCTTGGAAGATGAGGATATGGATATGATAGATTTTGATGAAAATGATGATGAACTCATAGAAGTTTGTCCTATATGTGCCAGTAAGGATCTTTACTATGAGGCAGGAGGTATAGAAGGTCTTTACCATTGCAAAAAGTGTGGATATATAGGCGCTTTTGTAATTGATGCAAATGAGAAAATGATAGAGCTCATACGTGATGAATACGAGCGCAATCTGCGCATCTCAGAGTGAAGATAAGAGAGGAAACGATTGATTTGCCATCTAAAAATAGTAGGTTCCTTGCTCCAGGATAGTAAAAATGTTTATATGTAAGAACATTGCACAAGGATTTAAAAAAGAATGATGAACAGGCAGCCGTAACCACCTGTTGAAATAGATAAATTATCTCAGGCTTTTGCAGGAACGGACTGTACTTCTGTCTTCCTTATCTCAACTCTTCTAAGTGGGTATATTGACTTTGCATTCCTGTATATATTTGCAGAAAGCTTGCCCATTATAGCTTCTTCGATGAACTGCTCAAAATTCAGCTCTGATGCCCTTTCAATGACAACCTTGCTCATAACTTCCCGAATACCCTGTATCTGACTTGTCCTTGCTCTTTTTACAGTGAAACATATAGGTTTTACTCTGATGGCATAGCCATCCTTTGTTGTAACATCAAGATTTGAATCTATCCTTGATGTCTGGCGCTTTACTATTGAGCGTAGGTAGTCTGTAGTTATTTCGTGACCAAGGAACCTTGTGTTTGCAACATCACCATTAACATCGTTTATCTCAAGCCTGAGCTTTGTATTATGCTTTGTGAAATCGTTGGCAATCTCTCCGACTGTGGTCTCAACTATACGTCCAACAAGCTGTTCTGGGTTTTCAGCTGGTGTTACACCTATATTCGTCCTGCTGATAAATTCGGGCGTTTCAACGTTGTACCATGTCTTTGACTTCCATTTGTCTAACTTTCTCTGCATTTTCCTTGCCAAGTAATTCCTCCGAGTGAATGTAATTTTGTTATATATGTAATTAAGTATGATCGTTCAACAAGCTGTCATTGTCCTATTATGAAATAAATATTCATAGATAAATTGGCTCTCTATACAAGACATTGGCCTATATAAAGAAATCGGTAAATCCATTTATGTAAATCCGGTCATCTAGTTAGCTTGTGAACTACCTCCCATTAAATCTTTGATATAATGTGAGGTTAAAACCAGTGATCTGCTTGCTTAAACTTGATAAAGTTGTGACAGTGGCGTGTTCCAAAAAGTATTTTATCCATAAATGCTTAGTCAGTTCATTTTCATGATTTTAAATTGTCTGTGAGCATTGGATAAATGCTGTATAGAATCTTAACCACATGCCCCATACAAACAAAAGCAACATGGCATTTTAAACTATTAAAGCAGGGATTCCCTTCCGTAAGGAGGAGTAGTTGACTTGCGAAATCCTACAGAGTTATTGAATAATAGTAAAAGGGAAGGGAAAAATTATGGATCTTCCATTACAAAGAATAAGAGAAACAAAACCATTGGTACACCATATAACCAACTGGGTGACGATATATGATTGTGCGAATATGACAAGGACTTTTGGAGCCCTACCTGTAATGGCCCATGCACCCGAAGAATGTGCTGATATGACCAGAATATCCTCTTCCCTTGTTTTGAACATAGGTACTCTGACAAAACAACTTATTGATGCGATGATAATCTCAGCACGTGCTGCAAATGAGAAGAATATACCTGTTGTACTTGATGCTGTGGGTGTGGGTGCCACCAGATTTCGTGATGAAATGGCATCAAAAATACTCAGCTCAGTCCGCGTTGACATAATAAAGGGCAACTATTCAGAAATTGCAAAGCTTGCCGGAGAGAACGCCATGACAAGAGGTGTTGAGGCAACTGATATTGAAGCTGATCCTGTTCATCTTGCAAAGAGATGTTCAGGTTCCATGTCATGTATTGTTGTGATGACAGGAAAAGAAGATATCATCAGTGATGGTAAAAGAACCTATATTGTTAAGAACGGACATGAATT
>PXAV01000174.1 GCA_003565715.1 Methanosarcinaceae archaeon | reverse complement strand
ATCATATCTTTCGCCATCAATTTCAATCCACTGATTACCTGTTGCAGTTTCGAATTCAAAGAAAGAGCCATTTGTGATATATCCGTTGATGCCGTTATTATTCAGGCCAATTCTCCCACTTCCTTCTTGTACAAATTCTTCAGTTACAGTCCATTCCCACTCAATAGAATCTTTCAGGGAAGGATCGTTTGTGTTCCGTGCTATAAGTGTCAGGTTATAGGTACCCGGAGATGCACTAGTGTTTGTATATGATGGATTTGTACCATTGGACCATTCTATATGCTGGCCGTTGAGTAGGAACTCATTGTTTGAAAGCTGACTGCTGGTTGCACTGAATGTTACTGGCTGTGAGGTCATACTTGTGTAAACCAGTCCAGGGTTCGGATTTGTCAGGATAGGGGCAGTTGGTATTACAGGATCCTGCGTAGAGGGATCTGCAGATGAAGCCTCACCAAGTAGTACACCGCTTTTGATCATTAGATTGGAGCTGGTACTTATCAGTGCCATGGCAATGTAGTCATTCTGATTGATGTTGTTATTCCAGCTATCTGATGTGTTTATAATTATCGTTTCACCGAGATTCCACTGTGAACTGCCCTTTAATAGTTCCAGTTCAGATGGTGACAGGGCTTTTTGAGAACCGTTCAGATTAAACACCACGCGGGCTTTCTGCAGGTCTATTGTCTCCCCGCCTGCATGACGCAGGTAAATTATGTCCGAGTCTACATCCACCCAGCCCTGAATATCAGCAAGCACCCGTTCCTGTGGGGTGGCGTATGAGAAAATGAAAACAGCAACTATGGAAAATGCAAGTACAGCTATTGCTGTCATCAGGATCTCTCCGATCACTTCGGAAACAGCATCATTGTTTTCCAAAAAATTATTTTTTTTGTTTCTCATACCAACCTGCATCAATAAGTGATTAACGAATGTTTTTAACGTTGTTACTGTATAGTTTTCATGATCACATGAGTTCTTAGAATAACGCATCTTTATTGGTAGATCTGCGAAATTACCGACCAGCTAAGTATATGTTCATACTATATATAAATAGCAATATATAAAAATATTTGCTTTAAAGTATGTTTATAGCTTTAGCATGATTCAATGGCACATATCTATTATTAGATAAATTGTCGCAAACTTGCATCAAAAAGTATTTTAAAACAGAAATCTTTTTTTTGGAATGGTATCCTGGCCTGATCAGGAGTCAGATAGATCTGCAACGAACTGCTCAACCCTCGCTTTTATTGAATCTCTTAATTGTCTTGTCTTTTGAATTCTCTCATCTTCTGTGCCTGTAAAGGACCTTGGATCTGGAAAAGGCCAGTTAAGCTGTACAAAGGGTCTTGGAAAAAGAGGGCATTCTTCCTCATGAGCTCTGTCACAGACAGTTATGACATACCTGAACATTCTTCCTGCCTTAAAGAGCTCCCAGGCAGACTGTGTTTTTTTCTCAGATAGATCAAAGCCATCTTCCTTCATAACCTCAAGGACAAATGGATTGATGTCTGTTGGTTGCAAGCCTGCACTTTCTACTTCAAAATTACTGCCGCCTATTCTTTTAAAGTATTCTTCAGCTATCTGACTCCTTCCGCTGTTATGAACACATAAAAAAAGTACCTTTGTTTTATCTTTACCGGATGTCATAGCAGTTTGACAGTGTTAATAAGGTATAAAGTTAAGGAATATATTCAATATATAAATAAAGTTCTATTAGAGATATATATACTACTATATTCCGTTCTATAAAAGCAATATTTTTTTACAAAAACCTATTTAACTAATTAAAAGTAACATAAAGACCATCACATAATATAGGAATATGAAATGCTGAAATATGCAATACAGGGACCAGATAATGAACAATATCCCTGTAAAAAACTATTAAATAACAGTTGAAAAAAGGATGTAATAAGATCAAAGACTCAAAAGTTGAATTCAAAAAAAATTTCAGGGACGTTCTTGATGGGAAAGATGTTGACATAACACCTGTTGGTACAGTAACAACATCCGGTGTCCTTGAACTTATGGACATCAGTGGAGCATCAAGACCAGAGGCTGACAGGGATCCTGAAAAGATGGCACAACTTGCAGGCTCACTTTATACCTCCGCAAAGTTGGAGATAGTTCGCTTTCCATTTGATGTTACTGTTCTTGGACAGGCCATGGGATGTGAAATCGACCCGGGAACAAAAGCAAGGACACCTTCAATAATGAGTCACCCCTTCAAGAACAATCCACAGGATATCTGCGTACCTTCTGATCTTCTGGAGAGGGGACGCATACCTGTGATCCTTGAGGCAGCAAGGATCCTTAGCAACAAGGAAGGTAAATATGTGCCGTGTCTTGCAGGTCTTGAAGGACCTGCTGATCTTGCATCTTACCTGTGTGGAATTAAACCTCTTATGCTCTTGTCCATTAAAAAGCCAGAACTTGTAAGTGCGATCATTGACAAATGTGTTGAGGCCTGTATTGAATATGCCAACGCGTGCATCGATGCGGGCGCTGATGCGGTCGTAATAGCAGATGCTATGGCATCTCCTGATATGGTAGGACCGGATGTGTTCAGGCAGCTGATAAGACCAGGTCTTCAAAGAATCGCAGCGAATATCAAAGGTTACAGGATATTGCATATATGCGGTAAAGTCGACAGTATACTCCCGGATATGATGGAGTGTGGGTTTCATGCAATAAGCATTGAAGAAAGTGTGGATATTAAAAAAGCAATAAAACTGGCACACGAAAAAAAGGTAGCTGTCATTGGTAATGTATCCCCTGCCCAGACACTTTATGATAAAAGTACAGATAAGGTCATATCAGAGTCTATTTCATGCCTTGAAAACAACATCGATATTTTAGCACCAGGATGTGGTGTTGCTCCGGAAACACCGCTGAAGAACCTGCACGCCATGGTCAAAGCAAGAAATATGTATCATGGCCTTGAAAAGTGATAAGCGACATCATATACTAATATGCACAGCAGACCTGATATACACATCCGATCACACAGCATTCTCAGATACGTCTAAAATTTCCCGGTAATTGATAGCATTTACAGGACATACGCCCACACATCGTTTACAGCTTGTCCCCAGACAGAGGTTTGCGACATATTCAGCATATATCTTGCCATCCCTGTTGATTATCCGTATGGCGTTTTCAGGACACTCTTCTTCACACAGGTTGCACATGATACAATCTACAGCATACTCATGGATAACAACATCACTGTTGTCAACTATACGGGTAATGACCTCTTCATTCTCTACCATGTCCGAAACATATTTTTCCATTGTCGGTTCGTTGAAACTGGTAGGAAGAGCCGGAAGCTTATATATTTTAAGAAAGTGCCTGTAAGATGTCATATCCATACCCTCGGTCCAGTAACCAAGCTCACATGTGTAAAACTTTTTAAAGGTATCACTTGTAGCCATCATCAGGTGATCAACACTTATCTTCCTGGAAAGATCTGTAACCTCATCCAGTTTTGAGCTTTCTGTTAGTATCTTTCTGGCCAGGGTTAGTGAGGTGTTTCCAAACTGAACTATCCTGCTGGCATACTTCAGACATGAACCTGTATACATGGCTTTATGGGGATCTACAAAGGTCCCTGATGCACCGGTCATGTACATATTCTCAAGATCCTCATAAGCTATACCTGATTCAACAATCAGTGTAAGCTGAGCAGCCCTGATAGCACCTATGGCCTTTCCTGCTTCTTTTACATCTTCCTCTGATATGAACAAACCTTCGCTTAACATAAGTCTGCCATTCTTTATTTTAGGAGGATTTTTTATCAGGTCTGTCTGCATAGCCAGGGCAAGGCATGCTATAAGACCTGTACCTGTTATACCAATAGGCTGTATGGGTGATCTTTCTATTATTTCGCCAGTAAGCGGGTCCACAAGATGTGATGGCTGACCTTTCATATTTTGATCCAGTACTGTGAGCCTCCAATACTTATCTTCAGCGTTGACATCCGAGATTACGCCTGGCCTGGCAAGCATTCCACAGCTTACCCCCTGACCTTCTATAGCCGGACCTGCTGCAGCACTTCCTGTGATTATCCTGTCACCTACTTTAATAGCCATTTCAGCATTTGTTCCATAATCTGTAACAAGGGTGGGGGAAGATTGCTTCAGAAAATCAGTTTCCATCATCATTGCAAGGGCATCTGCGCCGATCTCATGACGAACTGCAGGAGGAACTATGATATCACAGTCACCCATCT
>PXAV01000139.1 GCA_003565715.1 Methanosarcinaceae archaeon | reverse complement strand
TGGCACGTTTAAAGTGCCTCACTATCTTTTTCTCCTGTGCGGATCCTTATTATCCTGGAAATGGGGTAAACAAATATCTTCCCATCCCCAATGGAGTCTGTAGATGCGCTCTTCATAATAATTTCGACTATCTTATCAACATCTTCTTCTCGGGATACTATCTCTATCTTGACCTTTGGCAGAAGGTCCACACAATATTTACGTCCCCTCCACTGCTGCATCACACCTTTTTGCTTGCCGCGGCCCTTTACTTCTGTAAGGGTTATGCTCTCATATCCCGCCTCTTCCAGTGCATCTTTTACGTCATGTATCTTTGTAGGCCTTATGATAGCTTCTATCTTCATCATTCAAATCACTCCTTTACCATAACGAATTCCGGATATGCATTGATTCCATGCTCGATCTCATCCAGTCCTGCAATCTCATGTTCCTCTGATACACGAAGACCTATGGTCCAGTCTATTAGCTTAAACACTACAAATGAGATTCCAAATGCCCATACAATGTTTATTACAAGGCCAACTGCCTGTATAAGGAACTGTTCATATCCTCCATAGATAAGCCCTGCCCCTTCGGCTGCATAAGAAGCGTCTGCAAGTATTCCATTACCTATTCCTATTGAGAATATACCTACTGCAAGAAGTCCCCAGCTGCCCGCATATCCATGTACTGCGATAGCTCCGACGGGATCATCCACCTTTAGTATATTCTCATTGAACATCACTCCTGCATATAGTATTGTACCACCGACTATACCTATCACAATAGCTGACCCGTTAGTAACTGAACCACACGCTGCAGTGATGGATACAAGACCCGCAAGCAGCCCGTTTGCAGTAAGTGAAGGATCTGGCTTCCCGGTCTTTATCCATGTTATCAGCATAACTGTGATTGCCCCTGCTCCTGCTGAGAGGAACGTGTTGACTATCACAAAGCTGATGTATGTATCATTTGCATCAAGTGTACTGCCTCCATTAAATCCTACCCATCCAAATGCAAGTATAAGTGTACCAAGAAATGCCAGTGGCAGGCTGTGACCTGGGATAGCCATTGGCTTTCCATTCCTGTACTTTCCAAGTCTTGCACCAACAACCATTGCACCTGCAAGGGCGGCATATCCTCCAACGGCGTGTACAACACCAGATCCAGCAAAGTCATGGTGCTCAACACCGATCAGATCTACAAGGAACCCGGCAGTGAGTATACCAGACCCGCTCCATACCCAGTGTCCATATACAGGATATATGAATGCTACCATAATTACAACATATACCAGATATGCCTTAAACTCGGTCCTTTCTGCCATGGCACCAGATACGATAGTTGCGGCGGTTGCAGCAAACACCATCTGGAACCACCAGCCGTTCCACATCTCATGGTCTGCTCCCTTAAGGAAGAATTGGTCTATTCCAATAAGTCCTGCAAAGTCCGCTCCATACATGATCCCCCATCCAACTGCCCAGTATATGAGAATACCAAATGATATTGTCATAAGGTTTTTCATCAAAATGTTGACAGTGTTCTTTGTTCTGCTAAGCCCGGATTCAAGCAATGAGAAGCCCGCATGCATGAAAAAGACGATTGCACCTGCAACTACGAGCCAGAGAAATGTCAGTGCTATCTGTAGATTCTCTATTGCTTCTGTATTATCTTCAATTGTTCCGGCTGATGCCGGTAGAATAAATGACATCAGTAGGATCATCATTAACAGTGTTGTCTGTAAGATCCTCCTGGTATTGATTTTTTGTGTTCTCATGTACATTATTACATCCTTCTTTTATTAGGAATACGGATTCTATGTGTAGGGTTAATACTATATAAAGTTATCTCTAACAAAACTACATTATCTATTAATCTATTTATTTCTTAAATTATAAACAAAAGATAATATTAAGAAAACGATATTCCTGTATCATTATAAATAAGAATGTAAAGTTATAGGCAACAGAATAAGTTTAAAAAAAATCAACGAATAGATTACAATTAAAAAAGTAAATTTTGTTATAATACTGGTATGAGTACATATAAGCAGAATAAAAACCGAAAGTCGGTGGTGTATTTTAGAAAGTTGCTTGTGATCCAGGGTTTTAAAAAAGAAAATGTAATTAAATTGATTTATTTTTGTTAACTATAATTCTTTCATTTTGTTGTAATCCATCATTGTAGACACAGGATGTGTATCTGCTGGTATCCCCGCCTCTTCTACAGCAGCAACAGAATTTATACCTACAAGCACATTGATGCCTACCTTTCCTCTCTCTACAGGTGCATAAAGAACATCTTCACCGGGTTGTCCTATTGTACTGTAACTGGTTATTCCATGCTCTTTTGCCATATCCAGTACCTCAGAAGCTTTCAAGGATGCAGATGCCGGTATCTGTCGCAGGTTTGAGAGCATCTTTCCGTTTCCTGTATCAATAGCTTCAAGTATTGAGGTAGCTTTGCGTCTTAAAAATATTTTGATGGGGTCAATGGATGTGCCACTATAGGATATAAGGTCAAGGAAACCAGCAGGCTTGTAGTCCTGAATTTCCATAAGTCCTCCATAACAAGGGACCACAGGCACTCCATTCTTTAAAAGAAGTCCATCAAAGGTTATACTGCATACAGTTGCAATGGCAACCTTACCATCAGGCACGTATATATCAAAGTCTGTATCTTCTTCGATGATACCTATCTTTTTGCTTATGGTTGTATCGTGGTCCATGGCGTATTCTATGATATCGACTGCATTATCATAATCATCCTTGTCAATATTTGTAACATTTACAATGACATTTCCTTTCCCAGTCCTTAGATCATAGTCGGTCTTATAGATGAGTTCCTCTATACGGGTTATCACAAAACCGAACCTGTCGCTTATAAGCGCATCACTGAGCTCTTTTTCACCACGCTCTGTTATTGTCCGGCCTATGTATCCATGTTTTTTTGTAAAGCCCCTTTCATCAAGGATACGTAAATGGTACCTTACAGCTCGCTCGCCTATATTATATCCACGATTGTGAAGCTCATCAGCTATAAGACGCGCACCCAGGGGTTTTTCACTTTCGCTGATTATGCGAATTATTTCTACAAGCTTCCTTTCAACGTTTGGATCTGTCATTCTTTCACCAGATGATTGCTGATATCTACCCTTTACGGTTTAAAGGTTTATAACTTCTCACTATTCAATATCCAAAGTTGTTGTTTTTGTTTATCATATCCTTCCAGTCCTGAATATATTTATTACAAGCCACATTCCAAAGAACCCTGCAACTAAAAAACCAATGACTCCAAGTAAAGGCATACCCCATATATGTGGCTCCATCCCAGTCTGTATTATAAGGGAGGAACCTATGATTATTGCAGCTATTATGAGGCTGAAAGATAATCTATTACTTGCAGTATCTATCTCTGCCACCAACTTGTCAAGGCCATGATGGTCAAAATGAAGTTTTAAATATCCTCTCTCGGCTATGTCCAGTATATGTGATATTTTCAGTGGTGCTCTATGAAGTACTCTTGACCAGTTATTAAGGTCCCTGAATGTTGTAGTTGCCAGATTCCTAAGCTTTACGCGCTCCTTTAAAGCTTTCTTTGCAAACGGTTCTGCTATCAGGGTGAGATTTATATCGGGGTCCATCAAGCTGCTAAAACCTTCTGCTGTCATAGAACCTTTACCTAGCAAGGCTATATTTCCAGGAATTCTCACATGATACTTTCTCAGAAGATTGATCATCTCTTCAATCATAATAGCCATGTTAAGCTGTTTGAGGGGCCTTCCATAATATTTGTACAAGAGGTGCTCGATATCTGTCTTAAGTGAGTTTATATCCACATCATCTTCGATGGATCCAAAGTCCCTAAGAATCTCTATGTACAACAAAGTCTCTCCCTTTGTAAGGGCAATAAGAGAATCTATAAGCATGTTGCGCATATCGTGGGAAAGGAATCCTGCCATTCCAAAATCCAACAGTGCCACCCTTCTATCTTCCATTATCATAACATTGCCCGGATGCAGGTCTGCGTGGAAAAAACCATCTTCATATACCTGTTTCATAAAAGCCTTAAGCACTTTGGTAGCTACTTCTTTCCTGTCAACTCCCATCATTTCAAGCTTTTCAAAAGAGCTGCTTTTGACCCCATCGATGTATTCAAGAGTGAGCACTTTCGTACTGCTGTAATCCCAGTATACCTTAGGAATGTATATATGGGGATGATCCTGGAAATTACGGGCAAAGTGCTCAGCATTCCTTCCTTCCTGGGTGTAGTCAAGCTCAGCTTTAACAGAACG
>PXAV01000121.1 GCA_003565715.1 Methanosarcinaceae archaeon | reverse complement strand
CACAAAAATATATTCTTTTTCTGTGTTTTCAAGTTCACTCATGTATCTTTCATCCAGGTTCATCAATCTGTTCTTCAAAGAGTTCCACCTTTCAGTATAGTAAGCTTCATTTTCAGGGTCTTCCCGAACAATCGACTCATATATCCTTTCGCCCTGTTGTATTGCAATATATGGACTTATCCATGTATGGGGATCATATAGTTCATGGTCATGCCCATGTTCATCATGAACATCGTATGATCCGGATTCAGCAGTTACCAATGCAAGTACATTATTAGAACCGGGTTTCTCTTCAAGTTGCCATGTACTTATAACAGACCTCTTGTCCAGTCCTATAAGGTGAATATTGCCATCGGCGGTCAGTGCCCACACTGTATCCTTGTCTTCATCTTCTATCACCCTCATAGCCTGCGGGAATGAACCCTCAAGCTGAACATGGTGAGCGTTTCCTGTTGCCAGATTGACAAGTATGACTTTGCCCTCATGGGGATCTGAAAGAGCGAGCATGTTCCTGCTACCGATGAAAACTGAATTCGGCCATCCATGTTCTTCGGACACTCTTTGGACCTGAACTTCTATCTCTTTCCCAAGTACCTCATTGACAAGATCATAGACAAGTACCCTTGAATATTCCAGACCCATGGATTGGTCGCCTACATACGAGACAAGCCACTTTCCATCCTCGCTTATCCATGAGCGGGACAGGTGTGCACCTGTATGGGTATACGGGATCAGACCCTCATATCCTGAACTTGATATCTTGACAAGGCCAAAAGTATCCCCTCTGCCGTTGAAGTATGCATTGCCGGTATATGTGGAATAAACTCCCCCGTGAGGTGAATCTCCAGCATTGCCTTCTGCCACAAGATCTCCATTTGATGCCTGGATAATACGTAGATTCTCCCCTGCTGGTGTTCTCATTTCACCGATAAAGAGCAATCCATCCTCATCATAAACAATAGTGGCATGACTTGTTGATGAAGTTCCCTTATCTTCATATTTGCTATATAATCCAGGATTATCGGCGTTCACTATAAGGACCTTCTGTTCATTGTCAAGGGCAAATGCTATCTGTTTATTATCGTGGGATATAGCATAATGCCTTGGCATTCCTGCATCTATAGAAGTTACAACCTTTGGATTATGAAAGTGATCCCCATGCAGGCCAGTGTCAAGAACCGTCAGATCTTCATGGTTTGGTATGAACAGATAGCAATCACCAAAGGAATTCCTGAGCTTGGGAGCGTTATCAAAAAAGCCACTGTGCCGGGTGGTATCCATACCAAATGGCAAGGTGGTGACAAGCACTGCATCGTTCTCCCTTACATCGTAGACAAGTGTCCGGGAGTTATCATTATCAAATATGAATAGACGTATCAGGTCATGATCATATGACCTTACCAGATTCAGGCCCTTTGTTGTTTCCACAACTGTCATCTTGCTATCCTTTAAAGAAGGTAGCAGATTGTTCTCAACCCATGGCTCAAGACCTGCTCCGTTGTATACGAAAATATCGGCCCTGCTAACCTTAAGTATATCCGATGCAGATGGATACCAGGAATGGACCTCTGTGTTCTCTGGAATAAGAAGGTCAACTTCTACTTTATCCCCTCCTATCTCCTGGGCCATATATCCCAGAGGATAGACACTTGTTACTATTTTCATGTTTTCATTATCATCATCCACCTCTATCGTAAGAACAATAGCGAGGATCACAACTGCAATCAATGCTCCCAGGAAAAGGAGCAAACGTTTCTTATCCATGATCATCAAGTCTCCACTTTTTTGGCTAGATACCAAATATTATCGTTTCTAGGGTTAATCTTGATTTGTCATTAAATATATACTTTCCCCATGAACAAATCACTACCCAACACAGCAAGTTGTGTGAAAAGAAAAATAAATAGTGATATACCAAATTGAATAATAAGCATAAAAGCTTTTTTGGGTAGATACCAAATATATTGTGCTTCACACGATGTAGAAAAATCAAATGTATCAGAAAGGCTAAATGAATCGATCAAATATTGCGCATTTCTTCATAAAATATAGTTATATATACATAGGATTCCTGCTTTAAACAGGACTTGCAAGCATAAATCTTTCAGTAAGCTTTCTTGAGCCTACATACATAATGCTGACAATAAATACGAACCAGTACGTCGTAAACCTCAACACCAATGCAAAAGTAAGACCTGTTGAAACAGGTATTCCCATTGAGCTTAAAAGGATCACTATGCTCCCTTCAAAAGTACCCAGGCCCCCTGGAGACACAGGGACCATTGCCACCATATATGATATAAATGCTATTGTGAAGACCTGGGAAAACATCATACCCATATCCATGGAAAGTGCCAGCAAGTAGGCTTTTATCCCGAACAATAACCATATGACCAGGGACAAGGATAACATCGCAAAAAGCTGCTCTTTATCGAGTTCAACAGTATTTACCGAGCATCTGAACTTGTCCAACCCAGAGACCAACTTCTCTTTACCAACTGCACGATATGGGATTTTCATAACAACTGTAGAGAGTTTATCAGGAGCCACCAAAAGCAGGATCAAAGAAAAAAGCATACCTGCAAACAAAAGGACCATAGGACTTAGTATTATAGACATATTGTGGGCCTGCCCATATATGAGTATCCACATAAATGCAATCATACACATGGCCATAAAAGGTAGCATGCTTATTATTTTCTGGACCCATACAATTGCTGCAGCGTCAGAGAAGCTTATATTCCATTTAGAGCGCATGAAGAACACCTTACTAAGCTCCCCACCTGCTTTCATGGCCGGGGTCACACTCTCAACAATATAACCTTTCATGTTAACATCAAGTACCTGCAAAAAACCGACATTTGTCTTTACCTTTTGAGATATATAGTACCATTGTCCGGTAATAAGCAGGATCGTAATGCTTTGAAGGAGGCATAGAAAGACAACAGTGTTCAGTTTTACAGAACTGATATCTGATATTGTAGATCCAATATCAGAGATCCACAATGTTCCTATCAGGAGAACTATCCCTACCACATATGGAGTTACATTTTTCATACTTTGTGCTCATATCATTTTTTACTAAAAGTACAGTGTTCTTTAAAGTACAATCCGCACAGGAGAGAGTCTCACTAATAAACCCTGCCTCTTTATTACAAACATCGGTCCTGATCCCATAGAATATATGATTAAATATTTTCTTTGTATGCCTGACCAGTATTTTAGTGCCCGGAGCTATCTGATTGCATACATTAGTAAGGACAAGCTCCTTAGGATGGACCTGAAAAGCAATGTGTATATGGGAATAACCCTTTACATTAACAGTTTCCCCTTCATTCATCCTGATATCTATGGATCCATCCATACCAAGCGCATTGACCACTCCCTTTGCACAGAATATAGCATCCTTGTCCTTATCTACTACAGTTACCCTTGCACCGGTCTGTTTTACAATTTCGATCGCAGTAAATGGAAAAGGTCCCCCTCCGATACACAGGATATTGTCTTTATTTGATATGTCGGCAATATCGACTTCTTTTTCTACGACATTGCCATAATACATCAGGCACAGGTATCTGAAAAAAATGTTAGACACAGCAATCCGTTCTATTATTTTAGTTATAGCTGAGATCATAACAATTTTCCTATTCTTGTTTTGTCCTTATCTTACTTTTCACATTATTGGAAACCGAGAAGTCTGGCAACCTGATTAAAGATACCTGCAAGCGTGAATGCTGTGATCGTTGTAAATCCAAGAACATAGAGTGACAGCTTCAGATCGAACTCCTTGATAATGACTGCCATTACTGTGACACATGGCAAATAGAACAAAGCAACCAGAGATCCAACAATAAGCTGCAATGTCGTCAGTTCCAATTCCAGTAGAGGGAGGACTCCAAGTTCCCTCCTCACAATACCAAGCATCAGTGCAAGGCTTGCCTCTATTGGAAGTCCAAGCCACCCTGCCACCAATGGTTCCAGTATATTTCCGATTACAAGCAACATTCCAGTCTCAACAAGCAAAGCTGCAAACAATATCCCAAGTAACATAGGAACCTCTGCCTCCACAAGGAACTGCTTTATTCTTATCCATATCTTCTGCATAAGTGCACTTGAGGAAGGTTTTAGCAGATTTGGCACTTCCATAAGCATTGGTTCGGCCTCGCCTGGTATCAGCTTATCCAGTATATATCCTGCAACAATAATAGCAGCAAATGAGACAAGATAAACAAATACAAGTGCTATGATGGACTGGTCACCCAGCAAGGCAATAAAGGCACCACTTTGTGCTGTACATGGGACTGCAAGAGCCACCAGGGAAGTTATCATAATTCTTTGTTTACGGGTGGTGGCTGCTCTTGTACCAAGGATAGCAGGGACCGCGCACCCATACCCCATTACAACAGGAACGATATTGCTGCCCACCATGCCTATCCTGCGAAGCATACTGTCAAGTAGTATACCCAGACGTGGCAGGTAACCACTATCCTCCAGAAATGACATTACGATGTAGAATAATGTGACATATGGTAGTATGAGGAAAAAAGGCCATTCTATTCCCTTGATAAGAACCCCGTATTCCCCGACCAGAACATTAAGAAGTATCCCCTCTGCTACAAAACCGGATACGAATGTCGTTACTACAGGGATGTAGTAATTATTCAGTATTGGAAGCAGCAGCAATGATCTTATACCCTGCCCCCCTCCAACGACAAAGAGCATTGAGAAGGTCAATACCAGCATTGCTATTGGCAGGCCCGGAAATGGCTGTACTGTGATATCCCCTACTTTATCCCAGAAGGTAGGATGCCGGTGTTCTACCACCTGTACATTCTCAACGATCCGCCCAACCTCTTGCCACCTTTCATCCTGTGAAATATGTACCGGTGTAATAGGGATAGCTTCTTTGAGGGAGTATTCCCATGCTGTATCAAGGAGTTCCTTTAGCCCTACATTACGTGTTGCCACTGTAGTAACTACAGGAGCTCCCAGTTCCTTTTCAAGTTTTTCTACATCGATCGATATACCCTTGTTCTCTGCAACATCTATTAGGTTCAATGCATAGATAATTGGTATGTCCTTTTGTTTTATCTGGAGGGCAAGGTTAAGGTTCCTCTCAAGGTTTGTAGCATCCAGTACGCATATAACTACATTTGCCCCATCCTCCAGAAAATTAACAGCTACCTCTTCTGCTGGAGAGGTTGCTTCAAGTGAATAGGTACCAGGGACATCTATTAAGGTGGCAGTCTTACCATGATAGTGTATATGACCCTCTGTGTATGAAACGGTAGTTCCTGCATAGTTTGCAGTCAATACGTCAAGACCTGTCAGTTTTGAGAATATGACACTTTTTCCGACATTGGGATTCCCCATCAGAAGTATCCTTATGTCATCATGCATGACCAATGATCGTTTGTTGTGAACTCCCCCATGGAAGGATTGTTTTTTGCATTTATGGCTTGATCCCTTAGAGCCCATGTTATGGCATTTCAATCAATGCACCTCTTTACAGGTATCTGCTCAGCTATCTTTTTATCAATTGCAAGGGATCTGCTGTCATACTGCACTACAAGAGGACCTCCAAAGAACTGTCTTGACCTGACAGAGACCTTTGACCCTTTTCTAAGGCCCAGGGAGTTCATAAGACCCCCTCCGGAAGCTGTTCAATTATGAATGGCATGTTTTTCTCATATTTTGCAAGATACATTATTAATCTCCCAAAGGACCATCTTTTCGTTGAAATCATGAATTCGACAGTTGATTTTGTTCGATACTGGGAATATCAGTAATCATACTTAAATATTTTTGTATAGGCTAATATTATGTGTTAAGCAAATATTACCATAACAAGAAGTATCAAAGAACAGTTTTAAAAAAGAGCTATCTTAATGAAGATTCCCATAAATAGATTCATAACTAAAAACTGTTTTACATACCATCCGGTCCTTCAAAACCTGATCACATATAACTTTTCAATCGTTTTATTAAGCCAATAAAAAAACAATATCAGTGGCGTATTACCACCTGCAACACCATGACACATTCATTGTCATGCAACTTATCCTTTTTAGATGCTGCTACAGTTCAGTCAGCGCATCCCTTCACAAGTATCTGCTCAGCTATCTTTTTATCGATCGCAAGACATCTGCTTCCATACTGTACCACAAGAGGACCACCAAAGAACTGTCTGGACTTGATAGAGACCTTCGATCCTTTTCTAAGTCCCATGGAATTTAGCAGACCTCCCTCAGGAAGCTGTTCAATTATGCATGGCATATTGCTCTCATATTTTGCAAGACACATCGTTATTCACCTCTGATAAGCATAGTTACATGAACTATTATAACTTCATGACCTTAAATGACATAATGGTACTTAAATATTGTTGTATAACCTAATATTGTATTGTACACCCTAATATTATGAACTTATAGTAATATTAATTGCTATTATTAATTTATAGGATGTGAGCAAATTCAATATATATACGATAATGTTTAATAGTAGGTAAATAACCTTACCTGCTATTAATATTAAACAAATGTACCTGGTTGATCTGCCAGTATTAACATATGTTGCAGACATATAGATAGATAGATTGATCACAAATATATCACAGCTAAATGGATATGATCATTAATGCTCACAAAAAGGATAATACCATGTCTTGACGTAACTCTTGACGAAAAGGGCGGAACTGTTGTTAAGGGAATAGAATTCGTAGACCTTAAAAAGGCCGGTGACCCTGTAGAGCTGGCAAAAAGATACAATGAACAGGGCGCAGATGAGCTTGTGTTCCTTGATATAACAGCATCCCATGAAGGACGCTCTACTATGATAGATGTAATAGAAAGAACTGCTGATGAAGTGTTCATACCCCTTACAGTAGGTGGTGGCATAGGATCTATCGAGGATATACGCCAGATACTCAGGGCAGGAGCAGACAAGGTATCCATAAACACAGCTGCTATAAAGAATCCGGACCTTATCAGAGAAGCATCAGAAATATTTGGGGCCCAGTGTATAGTCACAGCCATTGACTGTAAGAGGAACCTGGATGTTAAAGAGGATACCGACAAGACAATACTGGAGCTTGAAGATGGTAGCCCTGTATGGTATGAGGTGGTGATCTACGGAGGCAGAAAAACTACGGGCATAGATGCTGTCCAGTGGGCCAAACAAGTGGAAAAATTGGGTTCAGGAGAAATACTGCTTACCAGTATGGACAGGGACGGCACATATGATGGCTTTGATATTCCCATCACAAGAAAACTTTCCGATGAACTGGAAATACCCATCATCGCATCAGGAGGGGTTGGTAATCCGGAGCATATGTATGATGGATTCACAAAAGGAAAAGCAGATGCTGCACTTGCGGCCAGCATATTCCACTTTGGAGAATATACGGTCAGGGACGTGAAGGAATACCTCGAAAAAAAGGATATCCCTGTCAGGCTATGAGACTAATATGAAGTGATGGTCAATGGAGATTTCCGAATTCCAGAAACGTATGTACGATCTCTATGCACACAATGACAAGAGAAGGGGAGCACCAGCCACAGCTCTCTGGCTTGTGGAAGAAGTAGGAGAGCTTGCAGAGGCCATCCGGCGCGATGAGCATGACAATATAAAAGAAGAGCTTGCTGACTGCTTTGCCTGGACAGCTGCACTTGCGAATCTCTATGGGATCGATCTAGAATCCGCTTTTCTTGAGAAGTATCCAGACAGCTGTCCCACCTGCGGTAAAAAGCCCTGTGTCTGCACAGACTAATCCTTTTAGACAAGAACAACAGAAAATCCCAGCTCATACAGTGTGCAAGATTTATGAGATATGAACCCCTATAAGAATAGCTGTGCCGAAAAAATTAAATTTTGGTTTTACTTATTTTTCAGAGCATGAATGCTAAAGAGGATTTTATATAATGTTAGCTCATGTGAGCAGATACATGCTTAAGACCCCTGAACTTCTGGCCCCTGCGAGAAACATGGATTCGCTGATAGCTGCTGTTGAGAACGGTGCGGATGCTGTATACCTGGGAATCAAGGATTTCAGTGCACGGGCATACGCCGACAATTTCAGCATAGAGGAATTCAGGCAAGCGCTGGACGTAGCTCACCTCAGGGGAGTTAAGGTCTATGTAACCATGAACACTCTCATCAAGGACAACGAGATAGAAAAAGCCCTTGATATAATCTACACCCTGGATGAACTTGGAACCGATGCGATCATAGTGCAGGATATAGGACTTCTGGAACTTATAAGGGCAAAGGTCCCCTCTTTACCTATACATGCAAGCACCCAGATGACGGTCCACAACACCGAAAGTGTCCGTTTCCTTAAAGATATGGGAGTAAAAAGGATAGTGCTTGCAAGGGAACTTTCACTTGAAGAGATAATAGAGATCAAAACCTCAACCGAGGTCGAAGTAGAGGTATTCGTTCACGGTGCACTTTGTATCTGCTACTCAGGCCAGTGTCTCATGAGCAGTATGATAGGGGGCAGGAGTGGTAATCGCGGATATTGTGCTCAACCTTGTCGTAAACAATACAAGTTACGTAAAAATGGAAATCTGAGCGAAACAGAGGGCAACTACCTCCTAAGTCCTAAAGATCTCAACACATCAGATATCGTGCCTGAGCTTATAGATACAGGAATAGATTCATTTAAGATAGAGGGAAGGATGAAGCGCCCCGAATATGTTGCCGGTGTTGTAAGGATATATCGCCGGCTTATTGACAGGTTTGCAGACGATCCGAGCAATTATTACGTTACAGAAAAAGAAAAGGAAGAACTGGAACAACTATTTAACCGCGGTTTCACCAGCGGGTACTTCAAAGTAGACCCTCCAGGGAACCTGATGAGCAGGCAAAGACCACATAACCAGGGCATCGTGGTTGGAAAGGTCACCGGATTCAACAACAAGTTCAAGAGAATGGAGATTACACTTACCCGGGAACTTGAAGTGGGGGACGGTATAGGCTTTGAAGGTAGCAGGGACTCGGGAACTATAGTCCGGGGCATATATATAGGGAACATACTTGAGAAAAGGGCAGGCATCGGAGATATTATTACCATCAATTTTGACCAGCCTCCCAAGAATGGTACAGTGGTTTACAGGACACTTGATGATTCTCTTATGAAAGATCTCAAGGTTTCTTACAGTTCCCCTGCCCCGATAAGAAAAGTTCCTGTATCCATCCGGTTTAAAGCTCATATCGGTGAGAAGCCTGAGATTTCGCTTTCTGACAGGGAAAACAATACATCACATGTTATTTCTGACTACATAGTTGAAAGGTCGCACAAAAGACCCACAACAGGAAATGACGTGAGAAAACAGCTTGCTAAAACAGGAAATACCGTTTTTGATACTCAGGAAATAGATGTAGATATGCCAGATGATGTGTTCATCCCTATAAAAGAGCTGAACACTGCAAGAAACGAAGCTATCGCTGAAATGGAAAGTATCAGAACCAGAAAGTGGAGACGGCCACCGCATGACAGAAGTTATGAAATGTCTGAAGAGCAGACAAAGCTGACAGATAAAAAAGAGGCTATAAGTAAAAACGAGGCGAAAAGAACACTGCTTTCAGTTAGTGTCAATGATCCTGAGAAACTAAGTTCCGCATTGAAAAGCGGAGCGGATCTTGTTTACATTGATGGATCAATCAATGAACTTCAGAAGGACGAATGGAAAACTGCTATCAACTTTGCATCTGAAAAAAATATTCCTCTATACTTGCATACCCCGGCCATAGTGAAAGACCCACAATTCCTGAATCTCACAGAGACTATAATATTTGCAAAGGAACTTGGATTTGAAGGCATTGTTGCAGCTAACACTGGTGTTCTGGGAATTGCACTCAGTTGTGGGTTGAGAATACTAGCTGACAGTTTCCTTAATGTATTCAACAAACATAGCCTTTTATTGCTTGAAAAGAAAGGAGTAGACACTGTCACACTTTCAGGTGAAATGAACCTGGGACAAGTAACCGAGGTCGCAAAGTACGGAGATTGCGAATACATTGTTCATGGACAGGTTCAGATAATGGAATCTGAACACTGCCTTATAGGGGGTATTTTTATGCAAGTGGAGGAAAACAGTGATAAATGCGGTTATCCATGCAATAGCGGTGATTTTGACATAGTGGATGAAAAAGGTTTTGAGTTTGCGGTCAAAACTGACCAGGAATGCAGAACACACATATTCAATTCAAGGGAACTCTGCCTTCTGGATGATATCCCCAGGCTTATCAGAGCAGGTATTTCAAGACTCAGGATAGATTCAAGGAATATGGATGATAAGCGTACGGCCATGGTCACAAGAGCGTACAGAGCCAACATAGATGCCTTTTATACAGGAGACATAAAACATATATGGCAAGGTAGTGATATAACCGAGGAACATACAAGAGGACATTATCACCGGGGAGTAATATGAGAATATTCCTTTCAGCATCTATAAGAGGCGGCAGACAGATGCTTCCAACATATATCGCTATGTGCAAGCATCTAAAAAATAAAGGACATGATGTGCTCAGCTGGCATGTGGCTGACCCGGAACTTGAAAAAACAGAGTCCCTGCTGACGGAACAGGAGATATACATGCGCGATATGGAATTCCTTGAAAATTGCGATTGTGTGATAGCTGAAGTGAGTACACCCTCTATTGGCGTTGGTTATGAGATATGCAGTGCAGTGCACAAAAAAATACCTGTACTGTGCCTTTACATGCCACAGGCAAATGTCTCTGCCATGATACAGGGAGATAGCAGAGTAACCTGTAAAGCATATTCAAATATTCTCACTATGGAAAAAGAGCTAGATGTTTTCCTTAATTCGGTGAACATATCTTAGATTTTAAGTAATGCTTAAATACTTATCATATCAATTAGGAAGTGGTTATTATGGTAATTGAAATAGGGACTCTAATAGTAGCTATCATAGCTGCGTTTCTTCTCTGGAAGATTCTGAAGACCGTAAAGGGCATGGTAATTAACACAATAGCAGGGCTTATTGTACTGGTCATTGGTAACACTGTGTTTGGACTTGGGATAGCTTATACATGGGTGGTCATACTTATCTGTGCTGTTGCAGGAGTCATCGGAGCACTTCTTATAATGGCGTTAAGCTTTCTGGGAATTGCATTCTAAATGCGTGCAATGGCCCTTATATGATGGCGCCTTTGAGGCTTTCCACGTATGCTCTTTTCTGATACCGTATCTTTTATTTCAAGTATATCGAATGCACAAAGCAGCGATGTTACCTCCTCTTTTGTAAAATAGTGATAAACTATACCACTTTTCCTGCAGAATGTACCTTTTTCGATCTCATCTCCACCATATCTCATATCCCGGACACCAAATACTTCAATTATAAAGATCCCTCCACTTTTCAGTATCCTTTTTACCTCATCCATAGCAAGCCTTCTCTCAGCCTCAAACAGATGCTGCAACACACCAAGGCACATGACAGCATCAAATGAGCTGTCAGAAAAAGGCAAACATGTGATGCTTGATATAAGGCATTCTGCCATACCTTCACCACCGAAGGTAACTCTTGAATTGTTCTTTCGGAGATAGCTGCGTGCCCTTAAGACTGCATTCGCAGATACATCGGTGCCAACAACATAGTCATATTTTCGCGAAAGAGGGAGCAGATAGCGTCCGGTCCCACATCCCAGATCCAGCAACATAGAGCTGGAAGATAAATAATCATCCAGCATTGATATCGACCTGGGACCTCCCCATGTAACATGCCTGTACTCTTTATCCCAGGCCAGGAAATGCGAGTGGCCCTGAGAACTTTTTTGAGATATATTCTCAGGATTACTTTTTTTGGGATAGGTATCTTCCACTCTCATGGCCTGTATGATGCAGCTTCCCTGAAACGCTTGATAATGAGATCTTTCTCAAGAGATGAAAGGAACCATCCTGCCTTGGGACCTGATGCCTGTCCAAGTACGGATATGTAGATGGCCTTGAAAAGCTCCTTGGGATTAACTTCAAGTGAGTCTGGTTCCACCCCCATTGAACTGGCTATCAACCCATTGAGTTCAGTTCCGTCTTCCTTTGAAGAGTATACGAGGTTATGGTATTGTTCACCTGAAAGCTCATTGCTCCTTTCAAGTATGTCTGCAAAAGATGTGAGAAAAGCCCTTTGTAGATCATTGAGTGTTGCAGCGCTCACAGGAAGGTCTTCCTGTACGCTGAACTTTGCATTTTCAGGAGCATACATCTTAAGCCAGTTACCCACATTGTAGGCAAGTTCACATATGCACTTCTCATTGGAAGTGTCATAACCTGCCCTGTGGACTATTTCCAATATCCTTTCAAGATCCCCCGCTGCAACCTGATAGATAGTCGTCATGTGCTTGAAGGGAATATCTGTATGACAAAGCCCTGCAGCATGTGACAGTTCGATCATCCTTCTGTCATATGGTGTTGCCTTGTCGCTTGAATGCAACCTTTCAAACTCATCTACAAGTGTTAGCAGTGGAAGTGCCGGGTCAAACCTTATATGCTTTTCCGGTTTTGTACGGATGATCAGATAACGTAATACTTCAGGAGGTACGACCTTCAGCATGTCTGAAATAGAGACAACCACACCTGTTGAAGATGACATTGCTCCCTGCTTCCCAAGCATTATCCACTCATATACTATTGGATATGGGGCTTCATATCCGAAGATCTCTTTTGATATAGCCTGACCGGTATCATATGAGCCACCCCTTGAGGCATGATCCTTCCCATAGGGCTCAACTGTGACCCCAAGTGCCTTCCATCTTGCAGGCCAGTCCACACGCCATGTAAGCTTACCACCCCCATTCATAGATACGGTACCGCTCCTGCCACATGAACATTCATAGTTAACCGTTTCTGCATCAAGATCAAATCCAGATACAACAGTGGTGTTTATCTTTCCACAATCATCGCATATTGGATTGAAAGGGCTCCAGTTGTCTGCAGGGGTCTTTCCTGAAAGCTTCTGCAGTATGATAGCTATCTCATCTCTTTTAACAAGAGCCTGCTTTATAGCTTCAACATAAGCACCCTGTTTATACAGCTCATCTGCCCTGTAGACCTTTGGACGTATACCCAGATGTTCAAGGGCATCAAGGAAAGGCTCAAGGAAATGTTCTGAATAGTTCTTATGCTCCCCGCAGGGGCACGGGATATCTGATAGGGGTTTCCCAACATGCTGAGCATAGCTTTCATCCAGGAAAGGATAGACTTTTCGCAGTGGATCGTATGTATCTGCTATATAGATAAAATCCGTATCTTCTCCCTTATCAATAAGAGCTCTGTATGCTACATCAGCAGTGACTACCTCACGCATGTTACCAATATGAATGTGACCTGAAGGGGTTATGCCTGTTGCAACAAGTTGTTTTCTACCTTGTGAAGACACCTCGTCAGCAATGACATCTGCCCAGTGTTTAATGTCTGACATGATATCACCAGTAATATGGATTATATTAGAATATATGATTGCTTAGAAGCAAGTAACTTAAAACGATTTTTACTATTATAATCTTTGCTTAAAGGTAAGTAGATCACAGAACAAAAACTATTAAGTTATCTTTGATTGCAGACAATTCACTAGTAATTGTCAATGAAGAAGTTATTAATGTGCAATACGAAAGTTATTAATAACCAGCTATTGTTCAAAGGAATATGACACGCATTACGCAAAGCTTGCACAAGATGTCAATAAGCACTTCAGAGGACATATTCAATATGCAAAACCAAAGAGATCCCAAACTTAATGAGCTAATGCCTTTTCTTGCAATACACGCAAATCACGCTACTATAAATAAAGACGCTGTGGTGTATGGTGAGGAAGGTGTATATCAGGTATATACAAAAAAGATCATCTTATAACATAGAACTACCTGAGTATATTATTTCTTTTATTTGTCAGGATCTATTCTCATCACCAGTTGTTATCAAAGTGTAGGAGATCATCTATCATCTCCATCCCATTGTCAAAGAACCTGTAATCCTTGATCATGTTCCCATTAAAGCATATAGTGTCTATGAAACCATACCAGTAAACTATCATCCCGGTACCATAGTTCTCTTCATAGTCCCTGAACTGTTTTTTTATATAGTGATCATGTTCTTTCTCATCTCCAAAAAGAGCTTTGCTCTCTATCCAGCAAATACTGACACCATCGACATCAAGCTCCTCGTTAAGCAAGAAATCAGGAGTCTTTGCAAACCCTTCATTTCTAAGGTCATATTCTGACTTGTAGCTTATTCCCTTTTTCTCAAGCCATTCAGCAAGTATGGTTTCACCAAGCTCCCCTTTATCTGCATGCATATCATGTGCCCTCGGAGAAAAGAAATAATCAGATAAAAGAGCTTCTTTGACCTCGTTTTTGAGCCTTCCCTCTGGATGCTCATCAATGTTTTTGATAAAACCCTTCTTAGGAATACCCATCTCCCTCAGGAGCATGGAAACCATAAGTGTTGCAGGTATGCCATTTCTTTTGGCAATGTCTTTAATACTTTTGCCTTTCTGCCACTGTCTGAAATGTCGCGGACTATTATCTTTGATCCTTGAGAACCTTTTCTTGACCTTTGTAACCACCTTTTGATTAAGTATTGAATGAACAGTGCCCATGGGCAGGGAATATTTTTCCGCTACCTCCTTTACATCATCTATATCCTGAAGATTGTTACAGATGGCTCTGTATGTTCTAACATCCATTCTCATCCAATTCCTTTAAAATACATTCGTCACATCTTTTTCTGATGCAGTATGCTTTTGAATATTCAACAATGAGGGCATGGAATTCCTTATATATATCCAAATCAGCGGGCAGGGCACTTTCAAACATCCGTTGCAATTGCATATAGTCACCTTCAATACCAATACACCTCATCATGCGTGTGGTATAGGCATCAATAACGAACTTTGGTTTGTTTGCCGCGTAGAGCACAATACTGTCTGCAGTTTCATTACCTATTCCTTTTAAGGACAGAAGTGTTTGACGAAGTTCATGTGCTGTTAAGGAGAATATATTCTGAGTACCATGTTCATTGAAAAATATCGCAATTTCCTTTAGCCTCAAAGATTTCTGCCTGTAGAAACCACAACACCTTACAAGTCTTTCAATTTGATCAGTGTCTGTCTGAGCAAGTGAAAAAGCATCTATCATGCAATGCTCTTTAAGTCCATTTATAGCTTTTTCAACATTTGTCCACTTTGTCTGCTGAGTTAACAGAGCACCCACAACAACCTCAAAGGCTGTTTCAGCAGGCCACCAGTTCTGTGGGCCCATTTTCCCCAGGAGCACAGTGTATACCCTATAAATAATTTTACTTTCCATGTCTTATTTTAATCAACTATTTCCAGAACTCTTCCTCATAGTTCTCAGGAAGGTCAAGGTCCATCATCTCGTCAAGGGATCTCTTCTTCTTTTGTCCTTTATCATCTTTTACTTCCGTTTTCCTTGATCCTATAACAGTGGTATCCTTATTGCTGAGAACAACTTCCTCATTGTCAATAACAGCAGTCATTTCATTATCAGGACCTGCAACAATTGTCCCGGTGATCTTATCAGGGTCTTCAGATACCTCCCTTTCAAGATGTTTTCTATTACCAATGGCTGTGTCTGTGTCCGGCCAGGGCTTTCTTTCCTCTACTGAACTACCCTCAAATCTTATCCGGGTCCTTTCTGCATAGTTATCCTCCAGTGGCACAGACCTTGAAAGCTCCTTGTGGGTTGAACTATACCCAATAATACATTGCTCATCCCCCGTGCGCCATTCAACCATGTAGAGATGACATTCTTTTCTCTTACAGCTGGAAATCCCGTCCCTGGGGCAAACTTCGGGTAACGTCATTATAAAAACCTCAATATATCAATCATTGTGTATTCCTTAAAGCATTAGCTATTAGGGGTGCCACGCTTACACAACTTTGTACCTTTTCTATTGTATCCGTTGCAATGATATCTTTTACACCTGCATTGAACAGCCTCAGAACGGCATTTCTGGCAAGTACCGGATGAACACACGCAAGATAGACATCTCTGGCGCCCTGGGATTTGAGCAGTTTGATAGATTCTGCCATAGTACCGCCTGTTGCTATCATATCATCTATTATGATTATATCCCTGTTCTTTACATCTATGTTCTTGGGTTTGATAGAAACCATATCCCCTGAAAGGCGGGTCTTTTCAAGATAATCATACTCTATACCCACATCTGCCGCTGTACTTTCTGCAAGATTGATTGCACCCATATCAGGAGACACTATAAGCGGATCACATAGATTTAGAGACCTTATATGATAACCCACAAGACGGGATGCATCAAGATCAAAAGCATCTGCATTAAAATAATTCAGCACACTTGCTTCATGGATATTAACAGTAAATACCCGGTCTGCATTGATCGTTCTTGCAATTGCCCTTGCGCTGATAGGCTCACCTGGTTTGAACTTCCTGTCCTGCCTTGCATATCCCATATAGGGCATGACAACATTTATGACAGGTGAGTCCTCGCAGGCATCTATAAGCTGTAGAAGCGCGATCAGATCAGAATCAGTGGTCGTGCTCTGTATGATAGTTACTTCATCCACATCTTCACCAAGAATACGGGAATAGATTTCACCATCCGGAAATCTTGTAAAGTCACATACATTCGGCTCTATATTCAATTCCCTTGCAACCCTTGATGATAGTGCCTGGGATGCAGGTCCTCCTATTATCTTCAAATAATGTACCTCTTTAAAACTTCAATTTGCTATAATCCAATAATTCCTAATGCATCCCCATATACATTATTTTTGGTCATGTTTTACTTTTTCAATTACCCTTATATTGTTAATGCAGGTCTCCGGATAGTTACCTGTATCATCTTTTTCAGCTGATTTGACCATATCCCACACCGTAAGCAGGGCAACTGAAACACCGGTCAGGGCTTCCATCTCAACACCAGTCTTACCCACAGAACTAACTTCCACCCTCGCACGAACCACATTCCCATGAATGGACATATCAACGTCAACAGAGCTGATAGATATCTGATGGCACATGGGTATAAGGTCGGGAGTTCTTTTGACAGCAAGTATAGAAGCTATGCGAGCTGTGGAAAACACATTTCCTTTCTCTACAGAACCATTAAGTATCTTTCCAATGGTTGCATCCCTGAGAACTATATCCCCACAGGCTGTAGCCCTCCTTAAAATATTGACTTTGTTCCCGATATCAACCATTACGGCCCGGTCGTTCTCTATATGTGTGAATGTGCTTTCCAATGAATCACCGCGTCAGTCTATTCTTATGTTCTGTCTTTGAAGATGATCCTCTATGGTATTATCTAATTGCTCTTTAAGGTTTTTCGCCTCATCAATATTCAATTTGAGTATCTCCCCACCCACACAATGATCTATGGTTATACGCATCCATTTTCGTTCTATGTCCACATTGATCCTTCTGTTTTTCCCATCCATTCAAAACACCGACATCACATCTGTTATACGTTCAATTATATCTGTCGCAAGGAGACCAGATCCTTTCTCCCTGAATGCAATATCACCTGCATCTCCGCTTATGAAAGCCGCGCATGATGCGGCATCAATTGCATTGTTGACCGCAAACAGTGCCCCTGTTATGCCTGTAAGTACATCCCCGGTCCCGCCTACGGTCATCCCGGGATTACCTGTTCTGTTCAGACGGACATTCTCCCCATCCGAGATAATATCCACCCTACCCTTGAGGATGGTAGT
>PXAV01000089.1 GCA_003565715.1 Methanosarcinaceae archaeon | reverse complement strand
ATTTGAAGTTGTAAAAGCTATATGGAACCTTGTTGATGATATTAAATGTAAGGACATAATAATAGAAGATAAGGAGCAATTATCATGAAACTTGCAATCATAGAAGGGGACGGCATAGGCAAAGAAGTGATCCCGGCAGCGATCGAGGTCCTTGATTCCCTAAGCCTTGACGTGGAAAAGGTATACCTGGAGCTTGGATACGGAAAATGGGAGAAGACAGGATCTGCCATAGACCAGGAAGACATATACATACTGAAGGGATGTGATTGTATCCTCTTTGGCGCTGTGACAACACCACCTGATCCTGATTATAAGAGTGTGCTCCTCACAATACGCAAAGAGCTGGACATGTATGCCAATGTTCGGCCGATACATCACCTGCCCTCAATAAAGGGCATACATGAACGCATTGATTTCAACTTCATCATTGTCAGGGAGAACACAGAAGGCCTTTACTCTGGTATAGAGGATATAGGAAGCGATATTTCCACAACCACAAGGGTTGTGACTAGAAAGGGATCAAAAAGGATAGCGGATTATGCCTGTAAACTGGCAAATAGCCGAAAGAACAACCTTACCATCGTTCACAAATCCAATGTGATCAAATCAGACAAGCTTTTTCTTGATATCTGCAGACAGACTGCCATTGATGCAGGCGTTGTTCACAGGGATGAGCTTGTAGACTCTTGCGCATATAACATGATAAGATCACCCTGGAATTATGATGTCATCGTCACCACCAACCTGTTCGGGGACATATTGAGCGACATGTCAGGAGCCCTTGTTGGAAGCCTTGGGCTGCTACCAAGTGCAAACATCGGTGACAGATATGCTTTCTTTGAGCCGGTGCATGGAAGTGCCCCGGATATTGCAGGAAAAGGCATAGCAAACCCTATAGCCACCATCCTGAGCCTTAAGATGCTACTTGAATGGCACGGGGCCCTTGCAGAAGCAGCTATTGTTGAAGAGGCCGTTGAAGCTGCCCTTAACATGGGGGTGTGCACACCTGACCTTGGAGGCAAGAATACTACTTCAGAAGTTGGGAACCTTATTGCAAGATATATAAAGACAAGGATTGGATAAAGAAAGAAACCAATCTTTAAAACAAATGTGTTAATACCACAGTTGCCACTGGCAATTGATATTTGCGTTCCTTTCTGTCAGGTCATGCCCAACAGTGAGGAAACTGCAGCCATTGTGAATATCGCACTTATTCCCGATATCCAGACCATGATGACAAAATCTATGGTAGCACACAGCATGTGACCCCCATCCACGATCCTTATAAGGATGGCAGATAGCAGGGAATGGAATACCATTATCAAAAGTACCATGTTAGCAAGCATGTCTATGCTGCCTACATCAGTATGTATTACCATTGCCATGGACATTCCGGGGGGCATATCCACATATGCAAACATATCCTGCATAAGACCCACAACGCCAAGTGAAATGTACATAGTAAAACCAATACCTGCTGTCAGGCCATAAAGGACACCAACAAGGCTTCCGGCAGATTGCGACCTTTTCTTTCTAAGAGTTGTGATGCGATGAAAATTCGTTGCTATTATATCCCCGATAACCTCTGGCTGACCACCCAGATTTGTTGCCTGTACAAACATTCCGGAAAAACGCTGTATCAGATTACTTCCTGTGTTAGCGGCAAAATAGTCCCATGATCTGAATTTATCGATCCTTGTCACAAGCATCTTATAAAGGTTGTTCACATCTCTGGTAATGGGACCAAAGTCATGTGCCCGGAGGGCTCTGAGAGCATCATCTATAACACCACCCCTCGCACCGGCCGAGCTTCCAAGGGAGCGTATGAATGCAGGAAAATTCTCATCCTTTCTCCTGATGCTCTTCTCGATCTTCCTTGAAACATAACCAGTATAAACAAGGGGTGTAAATACCATTGCTACTGCAATTGGTGTTTCTATCTTTCCATAAAGTGTCACTGCAATAAAGACTATCATACAGCCTGCAAGAGAAATCGGTATTGATCGGTACAGTTTCAGCTTGTTCTCAGTAAGGGTCTTTGATTGACTCCACACAGGGTCCTTTGGAACCTTGCTCTTTGTGAACAAAACCATAACAACATCCGTTGTCAGAAATACAAGTACCACTGCGCCCATCAGAAGTTCTGCATTCATACCTGTTATAACAGGCATAATAACTGCAAATGAAGCCATAAATATAAGGGACATCACAAGTGATACGAAAAGTTCCTTGATGATCTCTACAACGTACAATGCACCATGGTACATAGACTCGTATTCATTCATCACTACATTCTGCTCTGTAAAAAGAAACGTTCTAACATCCTCGCCTGACTGAAGAGCATGAGCAAATCTGTCAAGAAAGTCTTCAAATAGCATAGAAGGAGTTCTTTTGGATACAAAGCGGCAAGCTTCTGCGAGGCTAAGGTGCCATACGGTAACAAGGTCATATATTTTTTTTGTCTCCTCAGCAAGTTCTCCATAATCCTTGTTTTCAGAAACGATACGTATTATGTCTATTCTAGGGGTTTCTGCTGTAGCAATAGACCCCATCTGAGTAATATAATAATGCATATTATTGTCTATCTTGGAAGCTTTGACACTTAATATGGACAAAGGATAAGAAAGTGCAAAAACTATGCACACTATAGGTATCAGTAAAGGGATATAAGCAGTCGGGCCGGTGAAAAGTCCGGGAAGGAAGACAAGCAGGATCGCTGAAAAAAGAAAGCCGAATATGATCACAGGTAAGGCGAACTTCTTAATATAGGGAATTGGCTCCATATTAATGTTCTTAAAAGCCTTCTCATAGCTCATAACTTACACCTTACACCATAAAAGGAAGACCGTCAACACCGTGTTTATAGAAGTTTACTATAACCTCAAGGACATCATAGTAGTCCTCAATATCCCTTGAGCGCATTTCTTCCAATATCCTTGCCCTGAGGAAAAGATCCTGATATATCTGTCTCTTATCCTCATAACCCAGTTTAGTGGCTATCTTATCTTCAAGTACGTAGCTGTTGTTAAGACCACGGAACTTGTGTTTGTCTGTATCCGGCTCCCACTGGAAAACAGCCCTTGTGGCAACACCACCTATCTCTTCATAGTAACCCTCTATCTCCTCAACAGCAAGAGCACGCCTTAGGAACTTACCTTTACGATAAACTGCAGATAGTATCATTGCAATGTTAAGGTTATCAATGAATGTAACTGGCACATTTATAGGGTCTGCTGTAAGGCGCTGTATCATTTTTGAAACTGCGGATGCATGAAAAGTTGCAAGCACTGGGTGCCCTGTCTGCATACCCTGAAAAGCAACATTACCTTCAGCTCCCCTGATCTCACCAACAATGATATAGTTTGGCCTTGAACGTAGCGCGGCCTTAAGCAGAGCGAAGGTATCTACCCTTGAATCAGGTGGACCATCCTCACGGGTGATCAGTTGTTGCCAGACTGGCTGCGGTGGCTGGACCTCAGCAGTATCTTCAGCAGAGAAGACCTTTGCCCTGGGGTTCACAAAGGCCAGACAGGCATTCAACATTGTGGTCTTGCCACTTGCTGTTTCACCACTGAAGAAAATACTCATACCGTTCTCAAGACACATCCACATATACGCTGCCATCTCACAGCTCAGTGCACCCCAATTGATAAGCTGTATAATACTCACCGGTACTTCACTGAACTTACGCATCGTAAAACTGCTGCCACGCCTACTCACGTCTACACTATATATGATATTGATACGAGACCCATCGGGTAGTGCACCATCAGCAATTGGTTTTGCATCACTCACCGGGCGCCCTATACGCTCGCTCATGCTACGCAGCCAGTTATCCAGGCCCTGTTCATCTCCAAATGTGAGGTCCGTTTTCACTGTATCAAATATCTTGTGAACAATAAAAACATTGTCAACTCCAATGCTGCTTATATCTTCAAGATAAGGATCCCTGATAATAGGTTCAATAGGACCTGAGCCTATGATATCACGTTCTATATGATAGAGGATCTTATTGTATTCACCCTGGGTCATTTGGACCTTTTTTTGTACAGGGATCAACTTTTGGATTACACTTAATTTGTTACCCTTATCTTCTTCAACTGCGCCCCCTGAACCTACATCAACAGCTTCATTAAGTAGTTTTGTGATAAGTTCTTTAAGGTCTGCCTCTGATTCAGGAACAGGCTCAGTTGCAGATCTTTCAAGAATTATGCTCAGTACTGCATCATATTTCTTTTTTTCACTATAATCTAACTCTGGTTCGATACCATAGTACTGTACCTCCCCAAGCTCAGGAGTACCATAGATATGAATGAACACAGGATCCCCCACAGGAAGTATCAGATTGACATTTTCTCTATCAATATCCTTTGAAAGACTCACCATAAAAGTAGGCTCATCGGCTCCGGCATCATTCATGAACCTTTTTACATATTCTCCAAGGTGTGGGTTTCTTTGTATGGCTTTTTGAAATTCGGGGTCCATCTAATCACTCTCTTGAATCATGAAACTGAAGCAATCTCAACTACAAGTCCTACCTTTGGTTCTATCCTAAAACCTATCATCTGACCCACCGGTCCTTTGGCCCCTGTGAATTTGTTCACCAGAATAGTCCTTTTAACCTCACTTCCAAGGGGTTTTGATTTCAGGGTTATGTAAACATCACATGAGGAGCGAAACATTGATGCTATTTCTTCATTGAGCTGGTTGGGCTCTATTGTCAGGATAATTACTTTCCCCATACCATTGAGCTTCTTGAAAAATGATATCAGGTCAAGGCTTTTTTCTGTATTTACACTGTATTTTATCAAAGCTGAAAGAGTGTCAATGATTATAACATCCTTCTCAAAGAGTTCTTCGGCAACCATTAGTCTTTCAATGAAATCACAACGTGACTTTGCAGCCTGGACCAGTGGAATGACAGGTATATACAGCAACAGACCGTTTAAAAGAAATGGAGCAATGGGATAATCCATAGAATACATCTGATTGATAAAGCCCTTTGTCGTCATCTGTGTCGAAACAAAGGTTACACTTACATCATTCTCATTGAGCCCATACGAAAGTCTTTGGCTAATTGAGCTTTTCCCACCTCCGCTTCCACCTTCTATCACTACCATCGATCCTGCAGGAAATCCTCCACCAAGTTTTACGTTAAGTTCATCCCTTGGTACCTCAAAAGAATTTATCTTTGCCATTTTTACTCCAGAAGAAATATTATACTTATTGTCTGATTTTAAAGCTCATTGAAGCAGATTTTCCATTCTCAGCTGCAATAAGGACCCTGTGATCACCGGGCATCAAAGCATCTTCTTTTGTGACGTTGAGCACCAGCACATCACCTGGTCGCCATGTAACATCCCCATCCATAAGAGTGGTATCCACATACTGTGGCTCCATCATGATACCATCAACTAGTACCGTTATAAACTCAGGTGAAAGTTCAGTTTTACCTGTATTTTTGGCATAGAAAGAATAGATGCCATCATTGTAAGGGATAAGCTCAGGGTCATTTATTATTGTAATGTCAGTCCTCATCTGCTCAGAGAGAACTTTGCTGCTAACCCCGGAGGAAGCTACCATAGATTGAACATCTGCTGATACAAATGCAACTACGCTGATAGCGATTATCATTGCAGCTATGAAAAATATCATGTGAGTGATAGCTGTTTCAGCATTGGTGTTCTTAATAATATCGTTTTTCTCTTTTGATAGCATATGGATCATTGCCATGCCAGTGAATACAAATATAAATATATATATAGTAAATAATAATATATAAAATATAGCATGTAAAAAAGACTGTTTCCCTATCTAATACGAACCATATGCTGAAACGCCGTTTGAGGTAATCACCTTAATGCGTAAATCTGAATATGTATCAATACCATCAATTGTCATATTACGTGTCTGGGCAGGCGTCCATATGTCTGAATGATCATCATACATGTAGGTAGTAAGGTTCCCATTTATAAGTACACTAAGCTCATCAAAACGCAAGGTCTCACTACCAGTGTTAGAAAGTACTACTATAAGGTTTTGATCGCCTGAAGATGTATCAGCCAATAATGCATCTATGCTTACATCTGTGTGAAGCTGGTTTAGTTGCATTTGGAAGTGTTGATCATACGCTTCTAAGACCACCTCATTTGAAGTGCTCAGCATTGTGTAAGAAACAGTTCCAAGCATAATGGCAGATATAAAGAATATAACGGCAACAACGGATAACTCAAATCCCATAAAGTTCCTCCAGACCGTGCTTTACCTTTGCCATCTCTCTGTCTATTGAACTTAGCATATTCCTGTCGATCTTGCGACCTGAAAGTTTTTCGATGAAAAGCAAAGATTTTGTATGATCCTCAGGCAAAAGCCTCCATGTAGGTTTTTCCACATAATAGTCAATACCTCTGGCATAGGCCATTATCTGTGACATGACATCTTCACTTATCCACCCTATATCAACGTAATAGTCAAGGGCATCCATAAGGTTGTTGCGTCCAACACGTTCCATAAGGAACTCTATCCAGTTAAGAAGAACTACAACACTTGTAGGATCTTTTTTTATGTTTTCAAGTCTTATCATTGGAAACGTTGATTTTTTTGCCGGCTTTTCAGGTTTCTCGGAATGATCAGCAAAATCACTTCCGACAGGAGAATATCCGTCATCGACATCTTTTTGCTCATTCGTTAGCTCGATACTTTTTTCCATCTCATCCAGTCTGGATGAGATATTTGAATTAGTCTGAGCAAGCTCTATAATATTACGATCAAGAGTATCTGTAACAGAGAAAAGGTCATCTGTCCTTGAAGAAAGCTGTTCCATGCTTTCATGCATCATTGCCATCGCATCCACAAAAGCATCCATCTTTGACTCTACGTTTTGCATCCGTGAGCTAACTTCTTCTGAAATGCCCTGCGGCATGCTTAGATTCTGGGCAGTTGCATCAAGATCGTTTTTCATAAGGACAAGCATATCGCCTAACTCATTTATCCTCTTTTCCGTTTTCTCAAATCTTTCAATAGTATCCCGAGATGCGACATCATCACCCACAAAAGGGTTCACCTGATTTGATACGATCTCATATAAGGATAGCAGTTCAAGCACACTCTGGTCTATCTTATCAACGGTTTTCCTTATCTCTTCATTATCCCTCTGAACTAAGTTAAGGGTAACATCGGCTTTGGAGAGTTTGGATTCAACTTCCTTTATCTTATTCTTGTTCTCTTCCAGCATCTCGTTGTTAACAGATGGTTCAGAAGCTGATTGCTGCTGACCACCGCCAGGGAATAGGTCATTCTGGGGAGGACCGGAACTGAAAGATGAAGTTGTCGAGGACTGGGGATCATTTTTATCTTGTGGAAATGGTGGTGGGTTGCCAGATTCATTGAAAGGTAGACCTGAAGATATATCAGGAATAGATCCCATATCAGGTGCTCCCTGCAAAAAAGGAGGAGTATCTGAATCAAATGGTGATTCAGACATCTTCTTGCCTTTTTTGGAGAAGGCTTTTGTCATCTTTTTTATCTTGTCGCTGAATCCGGCCATATTTTCACTGTCAACAGTTAGCTGATGATAGAAGTATCTATAATATATAGAGTATACGTTTAATAATATATAAAAATTATGAATAAAACTCCTGCAGAGCTATGACCAGGGAATTACATCATATGGCTTTAAATCATTTGTCATAGTTTAGGCAATTGATTCTTTTGACACGCACAAAAAAACTCATGCCTACAATTAAGGCAGATAAGGATGGTATCAGGTTTGCAACCCCAAAAGTTGTTGCTGAATATAGAGCAAAGAGGCTGAAATGCAAAACAATAGCAGATATAAGCTGTGGGATCGGAGGGCAGGCGCTATATTTTGCAAAGTATTGTGATCTTGTATATGCTATTGAGATCGATGAAAAAAAGATAGCCTATGCAAAGATGAATGCCAATGCAATGGGACTTAACAACATAAATTTCATCAGAGGTGACGCTCTCTCCCCGCATGTGATCACACAATTACCAAAGCTGGACATTGTATTCTCAGATCCTGCAAGGCCACCTACAGAGATAAAAAGAAGTATCCACAGTCTTAGCCCATCAATAAGCAAAGTGATGGAGGCATACTCAGAAAAAACATCAGATTTTGCATTTGAGGTACCTCCTCAGTTAACATCTGAAAGGATACCATTTGACTGCGAAAAGGAATATATTTCACTGCAAGGAAAACTAAATAGACTCAATCTCTATTTCAACTCGCTGAAAAGAGCAGATGTCAGCGCTGTTGCTCTGCCTGGTGAAGCAAGTATCCTCTCAGATGAAAAAACAAGAAGCACAAAAAAAATGGAATTGCCCAGTTCATATGCTTATGAACCACATGAATGTGTTACAAAAGCAGGTCTTGTTGAACAACTTTTATCTGATCTAAAGCAACAGGACGATGATACAGGCATACTTGAATTGGACGGAAAAAGGACCATAATAAGTTCATCCAAGCCTCTTATTTCATGTTTGTTCAAGAACTCCTACAAAGTAACAGGTATAATGGAAGCGGACTTAAAAAAGATAAACAAATACCTGAAAGGGAATTCATTTGGGAAACTTATAATTAGAGCGCCTATTGAACCAGAAAAATACTGGAAGGTCCGCAATTTACTCGAAGAGGGGCTTTCTGGAGAAAGAAAAGCGCATCTGTTTTTAAAAGACAAAAAAGCAATTGTCTGTGAAGTCCTGAGTAATTAAAAGTGCATTTCAAGCAGTTCTTTTGTTCTTTTTATAAGCTCCTTCCGGCTGAATGGTTTTGTTATATAGTCATCGGCTTTTAGTACATGAAGACCTAACATTTTATCGAATTCCTGACTTTTTACCGTAAGCATTGCAACCGGTAAATGAGGGTCTTTTTCTTTTATTTTGTGAAATGTTTCCCAGCCATTCATATTAGGCATCATAATATCAAGCAAAATAGCATCAGGCTTTTCTTTACCAATCAGCTCAAGACACTCAAAGCCACTGATGGCCCCAACAACTTCTATATTCTCAGATCCCAATATCAATCGTATAAGATCTATTGTATCAGGCTCGTCATCCACGACCATGACCTTAGGACACATTTATTATTACAGCTCCTGAAAAGGTTTTAATAAGTATATAGAGTATTATAATACATACATTATACATACTAATTATATAATTATTCCTCTTCGATCCAGCCAAGACGCCGCATTACCATTTTAATACGGGCCTTTACTTCACGCTTATCAAATGGTTTAGATATATAGTCATCGATACCAAGTTCCATTCCTTTGACCTTATCCTCAATTGCAGTCTTTGCAGATATCATAATTACAGGTATGTCACAGGCAGCTTTGCTCTTTTTGAGTTGTTCCACAACTTCATAACCATCCATATCAGGCATCATGATATCAAGTAGTATCAGGTCGGGCAGCTCTCTTAATGCAAGCTCTATTGCCCCTTCACCGTTACTTGCAACTATAAAATCATATGGCTCACTTATCAGTGAAAGCTGTAGCAATTCCGGGATATCCGGTTCGTCGTCAACTATCAGTATCTTAAGACGCTTTCGCTTTATCTTTTTCTTAGCGGGTTCAAACTCTATGCATCCATCCTCAACTGAAAACCTGAAATCAAGGTCTTTTAGACCTATCTTTGCATGGATCTCACCTACATTTGTCACCTCAATGACAACATCAAAGAAAGAAGCTATAAGAACTTCTGTTTCATTGGGCAGGATATTCCTAAAAAGCATGGAGAGCATGCTCCCCTGGTTCTCAGATACTTTTTTTTCCACAAATTTAATGAAATTCTCTACTACCTGCATCGTATCGTTTGCAAGTACGTTCATGTTATCAACTATAAGAATCGAATTTGGCCTGTCAGCAAATAAATTAGATATATGCGAGGCCATTTTTGTATAATCTGCCACTGAACTGCAATATAATGTGTCCTCACAATGCTCCTTTCCTGCAGAATCAATATCTATGAAGAATATCCTGCCAGGATGGTCAATATTGAATCCAAAATCCTCAAAACGGGATATTACCTTATCCCTGGAAGAGTTCAGGCACAACCAGACAATGGGCCTTTCAGGTACTTCCTCAAGAATACTGGAAACATAAAAATACATAAGCCTCTCTATATAACTGTCAATAGGTGCAAGGAACAACGCATTTTTCCCGGAAAGTTCTTTTCTTAAACTTGAAAGTATTTCCTGTGTTTGGACATTCATTTACAAGTACCTTTGAATTTTGTTTAGTAGACTTTATTTGTTCTTGTTTGATATTAATGTTTGGGCAGCCCTTCATATGCGTAAATAGAAGCTTATCATTTCATTGGTACAAGAATGACCTGTGGAAAGCCTGAAGAAAAGTCCATCTGAACTGCAAACATACTGGTCTTAGGTACAACACCATACATTACAAGTGTCTTATCAACGTTTTCAAACTTCCAGTGGCTTGTGGCCATATTTGCTACAGACTCGGTTATCCTTTGACCATGTTTTGCAACTGCGAGGACTATATTATCTGTTGTCTTGGTTATGGACGCCATCTGCCCTATTATCGAGCCGATGTTCTCCCAGCCGTAATTGTATTCCATACTATCAAGACCTATGTAATCAAGGAGAGGGGAGCCACATTGGTTCATCATTTCACTCTTGGACTTGTGGAAGATATCCATATCCTTGTATATATTTCCAGTTAAGGGATCTATATATGCCGGCATCCTTCCTTTCATATCACGTATCTCAAAACCCTTGAATTGAGCATGGAATTTACTTTCTCCTGTAAATGGTGATATCATCCTTTTTTCCGTTTCAACACTTGTACCTTCTGTTGGTATACTGAGAAGGCCACGCCCTATGTTCAAATGGTTTATGAAGGTAGGTAAAATCAGACTGTAAAATGAATCACCTACACCGCTTGTAATCTCAAAAAGATTGAAACTACCTTTTTGATAACCACCTCCAAGAACATCATCAAAATCAGGGATGCCTGTGGAGATCTTACTTTCCATAGGGTCAGGTATTGAACGTGGGATCTGTATATTTTCAGGATATGATACATTGAAAGGTGAAAAACTGTTGAATTTGCCACCTTCCAGAGTAAAGGGATACCTTGACTGTGAAAGCCCAACGCCTCGCATCTTTAGCAGATTTATCTTACGGATATCACATTCTGATATCTCCATTATATCAAGGGATACCACACCATCTACAAGATAATCAAGAGAAGTAACGTTCTCTTGTTCTGTGATCATTATAAGGTCTGAATTTACTTTTCTGGTAAAATCAAAGAGCAGACGTTCAAGTTCGAACTTGTTGATTTGCCAGTCTGAGGACCTTGAAGTGGCGATACTGAGAGAATCGATAGAGTCCACCACTATAATTGGTTTTGTTCTGCTGGAATCCCATATCTCCTTTATCCTGGATGCAAGCATCTTGAGGAAATCCTCATTATTATTAAAGTCACCTTCTATCCATGGATAGGTTCCGTATTCTGAAGACTTGTCTATCCTGGGTGAGATGTAAACACAGTTACCTTCAGAACATAGGGAATCAAGTAGACCGAACACAAAGGTGGTCTTTCCTGTTCCTGGCTTTCCTTTAACCAGAAGTGACTTTCCAAACTGGGATGAAAAAAACTCTTTTATCTCACTGGGTATCATTACAAACGTCCTCGATTAGATTTATGATTGGTTTATTTGCTCCCCAAGCAGATTACAGCCCTCCTCCAGAGCCTGGTCTATCTTGCTGGCATCAACTCCTCCGCCACGGGCCATGGATGGTTTGCCACCACCACCACCACCTACTAGCTCAGACATCCTCCTGACTATCTTTCCGGAGTCTGCGCCAACCTTCAATGCATCCTGACCGGCAGCCCCTACTATCTTCACACCTGCAGAATCACTTGCAAGAAGGACCACCATATCCCTGTTGACTGTGAGTTCACCGGCGATCTTGACCAGTTCATCGATATCTACATTCGGGATCATCTTTGCAACCAGACGAATGTCACCTATGTTCACAGCCTCATTTGCCATCTGCAGCACATGAGCACGTGCAAGCTCCTCCTTTAGCCTCTGATTCTCCTTCTTGAACTCTTTCCATTCACCAAAGAAACGCTCTAATGTGGATTCAAGATGTTCTGGCCTCACACGCAACGCATCTGCAGACCTGTTAAGGTAGCTTTCCATTTCCTGCATGGCCCTGATAGCAGCAAGACCGGCAGCATACTCTATACGTTCAACCCCATCCTGGACACGTTCTGTCTTCAGTATCTTGATAGGACCCACAAGGCCGGTACTTGCACAGTGGGTACCTCCGCATGCCTCTATATCATCAGCAACTTTCAATACCCTGATCGTCTTTCCCGGAGGAACACCACCTTGATAAAGACCAAATCCGTATTTTTTCTCAGCCTCCACTCTGTCCATCCATTCTGCAGTAACGCGCTGGTTCTCCATTACAGTCCTGTTAGCTATTATCTCTATCTGATCGAGCTCTTGCTGAGCTATGCGCTTGTAGTGGGATATATCAAGACGTGCCTTGTCAACGAACTTCTGGGCACCTGTCTGCCATACATGATCTCCAAGTACCTTGCGTGCAGCATCGTTTATTATGTGGGTTGCCGTATGGTGGCATGCATGGGACATGCGGCGTTCCTCATCCACACTTCCCTGTACAAGGTCACCCTTGCGTATATGGAATCCATCCCCTGCATCCTCTGTGATGTGAACTATCACACCATCTGATACCTGAACATCGATTACTTTCAGTACAGAATCCTCTACTGTAAGTGTCCCATGGTCTGCAGGCTGTCCTCCACCTTCAGGATAGAAGAGAGTACTGTCAAGTACTATATGATCATCAAATATATCAAGCACAACTGCCTCAAAGTTCATCCTGGTTGGCTCATCGTAGAAGAGTTTCCGGGTCTTTGGCAACCTGGCAACACGAGATGCATATGGTAAGGCCTTCAATTCTTTAACCTCTGCCTTGCTGTGACCTTCTGCAACAAGTGAGTAAAAATTATCAGGAAGAACGACATCCACTCCAACCTCTGATGCTGCCTCTTTAGATATCTCCGGAGGTATACCATGGCTGTCATACATCTCCACAAGGGCCTTAAGTGGCATCTTTTCACCGGATTCTTTGTAATGTTTTGCAGATTTGTGGATCATGCGCTTCCCACGATCAAGGGTATCTGCAAACTTGCGCTCTTCGTGGAAGAGTATATCCTCGATAACATCTACCTTTTCCTGGAATTCAGGATACTCGGGGAGATTATTGATATGCATCCTCACTATTTCAGATAGCGGGATGGATATACCCATATCTTTCATCATACGAAGTGTACGCCTTATTACCAGCCTTGCAAGGTAACCTGACTTGACATTTGAAGGAATTACACCATCGGCAAGCATGAACGTAAGGCATCGCGTATGATCAGTGATGGCATACACGTTCTCAACGGGTTCCATTATGGCAGAAAGTTTGTCTACTGTTATACCTATGCTGGATGCGACCGTTTTTCTAAGCTCGAATAGATTTGCTTTCTCACTTACATCCATAAGACCTGCAAGACGGGCATTCTGGGAAAGTATGTTTGAGTAATCGGAATTATCAAGTTCATGATCCACACCAGCAAGACCCATAAGCTCATTTACAATGTTTGGGAAGATCGCATCATATATTGTAGGAGAGCCTTTTGAAGCCCACACGAACCTTTCAAGACCATATCCAGTGTCAACGATATAGTTATCCATCTTTTGGTATTTCTCACCCTTTATCACGGTGTTGCCACCCTCAGACCTCTGAAGGTCCATGAAAACAAGTGTTGCAACCTCAAGGCCACCTATCAGGGCTTCCACACATGGGCCTGCATTACCCCCTCCAGCCCAGGGCTCCTCTTTATAGGTCACTGCCATTGGGTCAGCACCAAGTGTATTGAAGAGTTCGTCACATAGCTCAACTGTACGGTCCTTCCAGTATATTTCTTCACCTTTTCTGTTGAAAGCATGATGTGCCATCATTTCAAAGGTGGTCAGGTGACGCCCGCTCCTGCCAACTGCATCCAGGTCAGAGAGACGTATGCAAGGCTGGGAGATCGTTAAAGGGTTGGCAGGAGGAGGTACTTGCCCTGATGTAACAAAAGGCTGAAAGTCAGCAATAGAAGCAATGGTCAGGTAAATATCATCCCTCCACCTTGCTACCACAGGATATCTTTCAAGTCTGGTATGACCCCTTTGTTCAAAGAAATCAAGGTAATATTCCCGCATTTCACTAAGGTCGAAATTTTTCTTGAATACAGGGTTACCTATAAAGGAGTATGGATCGCAGGGTGCATCCCCACAAGTATTTCGCTCTATATCACGGGTCCAGAAATGTTTTGCACATTTTGAGCACTGTTTGCGGACAAAGCCGTTCTCGGAGAAAAAATCAAGCTGATACTCATCTTCAAGCATAGATATTCCAACTGAATGTTTAAATATGATAGTTTTATATTGAAGTGTACATATGCATTATATATTCGGTTCAGTTATTGGTAGTGTCCTTAATATTTTATCAGGTCACTTTATTTGGTGCGATGTTATTCTTCCAAGTATTGTTCCAATGATTAAAAAGTTTCTTATCATTTCCCTTGTATATCCTAGTGCTTGATAAGTCATATTAGAATATAAATTGTAATATAAATATACATGGAATTTAAACCTGCTAAGTACTGTTTTCTAAACAGAAACAACTTATATAGTTAATAATTGTGGACATTTTTATTATTATTCTGAACATCATAGCAAATAAAAGCATCATTAAGTTTAAATGTATGGTCACAAAAACTGAAAGGTTGGTGATACCGATGGAATCAATGCGCTACATGTCATTAGTATTCAGAGGACTAGTTGAAGAGTACAACAATACAGGAGTCAGACCATCTGTGTTCATGGATGCAAGTGGTAGTCTGCAAGTATATCTTTGTGATCCGATAATCGATGAAATGGAAGAGGAATATGGAATAGATGTAAAAAAAGAATATGATGTTAATGGTGGACAATTCACTCAGAACTTTTTCACGATCAAGAGCATTGCTACAGAAAACGATCTCAAAAACAGCCTTGTCAATGAAGCAAAAATTGGCCACTAAACAACATATATTCAATATTCCCCACGATCTCTTAAAAGAAGAAAGTATCAAACTATAGAAATAAGCAAATATCGATGAAAAGCCCCGGGTGAAAAACAATGGACTACAAGAAGCTTCTGAAGGTTCTTAAAAATTCCAAGCAGGTATATAGAGAGGATTATGTAAAGAAGGTATTCAGAAGCGCTCACTATGACATCGGACTTTTTGAAGATCAGCTTAATGATTTCAACGAAACCCTAAGTGGGCATGATTCCGAGATAGCAAAGAATTATATGGACAGGACCATAATTGCACAGGTAATGGATGATGCTTCAATACTGCTTGAAATAGTAAAGGATAGCCAGTGCCTTACACATGAGCAAAACGAGGTAATAATAGATATTATACTCAAGCTTGAGGAGATAAATGACCAGGTAGAAGTAATTGAAGAAGTAAAGACACTTGCAGATATGGGAGAGCATAGGGAACACACAGGCCCCCCATCACAGAAGAAAAGCAGAATATATGCAAACATCTAAAACTTTATCATCTTCCTTTTTTACTACTTTTACCCATTAGTTTTAAGACAAGGGCTTACAATGATAAAGGCATGTCAAAAAAGAAGATATTGGTAACAAACGATGATGGTGTTTATTCTACAGGCATACACGCAGCCTACAAGAGCGTTGAAGGTCTGGGAGATATAACCGTTTGTGCCCCTCTGACCCAGCAGAGTGGTGTTGGCAGATCGATATCCATCTTTGAGCCACTTAGGATAACACACACCACTGTCAATGGGATGGAAGTCAATGCTGTTGCCGGAACTCCCACAGATTCAGTTATCCTTGGTATATTCTCAGTGATCAGGGAAATGCCGCAGCTCATACTATCGGGTTTCAACATAGGAGAGAATATAAGCACCGATACGATAACAACCTCAGGAACCATAGGTGCTGCACTCGAGGGAGCAAGTTATGGTGTCCCTGCTATTGCTGCTTCTATACAGGTTATGGAAGAAGGCGATAAATTTGACGATAACCGGGAGTTTAAACATGACTATGATGTGGCTATAAAAGTAGTCAACAGAATAGCAACCAATGTACTGCAATATGGGCTTCCCGATAAAGTAGACCTGCTTAACATAAATGTCCCACATCATGTAGATAGTGATCCGGAAATAGAGATAACACGCCTTGCAAGAAAGTTCTTCAAGACAGACGTAGAGGAAAGGTACGATCCAAGAGGAAGACCATACTACTGGATAGCAGGAGAGTTGCTTCCAGACGAGGAAGAAGGAACCGATGTACACGCTATCATGCACAAAGGGAACGTTTCTGTGACACCTATAAGCCTTGACGCCACAACACCAATCGATTTCTCAGAGATAGAGCATCTTCTGTGATGTACAAAGGACCATAAAATTATAAAGCAGGCCTTCTAAATGAGGGAAGCTACTGTTTTACTTTTACAAGCAATTCCTTACAGTCTTTATCAACTCCGTGCAGAGTTGCTGCAGCACCCAGGACCGTGCTACCAAGTATATCCTGAACAAAATGATTGATCTCGATCCTTTTTCCATCAACTGTTAGTTCAACTTCCATTTTTATTACTCCTGGAAACTTTATAAAAAGGTACACGTTTGCTTACAGCAAGCCTGAAGAGATCTGGAAGCTCACCCTCGCCGGCATTTGAAACATCCACCAGATCATTGACCACCAGCAGACATGGCTTGAGCTTACCATCAGCTGTTACCCGAAGTCTGTTACAGTTAGCACAGAATTCGGTGTTATCTATAGGCCTTACAAACTCCACTTCTGCACCATTTATGATATATTTTTTCCTCTTGTGAAGTTCGCGCACAAGAACACCAGATGATACTGAGAGCAAGGATCTCTCTACTTCCCAGGCATTTATCCTGTGTTGTGGAACATCCCGAAAGTCCATAAGCTCTATAAGCTGCAATATGACGTCACCATTATAACTGCGTGTAAATTCAAGCATGTCCTCTATCTCATTATCATTCAGATCTTTCAAAAGGACCATGTTAAGCTTCACAGGCGTCAGTCCCGCGTCCACAGCTTCATGAATCCCATCAAGAACACTATCAAAAGTACCTCTTTTGGACCTGGTTATCCTGCGATATTTATCAGGATCTAGTGTGTCAAGACTGATGTTCACCCTGTCAAGCCCAGCCTCCTTAAGGGAAAGTGCCCTGCCTTTAATTAAAGTGGCATTCGTTGTAAGGGATATGTCTTTCATATCAGGAAGTCTGAGCAGTACATCTTCCAGGTCCTTCCTAAGCAGAGGCTCACCCCCTGAGAGTTTCAGTCTGTCTATACCAAGTCCATGAGCTACTTTGACAATATTTACAATAGTATCAACTGACATCTCATTACCACGCCCTGTATATCCTTCGTTGTGACAATAGATACAATCCAGATTGCAGCGATCGGTTATTGACATCCTGAGACTTCTAATGGTTCGCCCATGTAGGTCTGTAAGGAATGGGGCTGTAGAGGATGAACCTGAACCTGTGTCTTTATGAGACATAGTACCTAGATATACGTTATTTATTTAACTATTTTGAATGATACAGGGAATAATACATATATAAAGATTGAACACAATTAGATTCATGACAAAAGCGGTATTACTTGCAGGTACCAACAGCGGAGTTGGAAAGACCACAGTTTCAATGGGCATTATGGCAGCCCTGAAAAAAAGAGATATAAATGTCCAGCCCTATAAGGTCGGACCTGATTACATCGATCCTACCTACCACACAGCCATATGCGGCAAGCCTTCAAGGAATCTGGATACATTCATGATGCAGGTTGAAGGTGT
>PXAV01000158.1 GCA_003565715.1 Methanosarcinaceae archaeon | reverse complement strand
TCTTGGAGCAAAGGTACGTCTTGGTCCCAAGCATGCATATGATCTGGACCTTGTCCTTCCTTTTGTGAAAAATATGGATTTTTCAACTAGTGTGCCTGCATGCGAGCTGCTTGCAGATGTGAGAAAGAAGGTAGCACATGATAAGGTAAACGAGCTTGAAAAAAGAGCATTATCCGCTTTTACTCTTGGCAACTCAAAAATAGGTGGCAATTCCCGCATGAAGGTTATGGCCGAAGTTGTGGATGCAACCGGAATCGGGCCGGCAAAGCTTGCAGAGATAGTAAAGGGTTTTGAGTTAAAAGGTGCTGATATAATAGACCTTGGAGCGTCTTTACATGCAAATCCCCGGGATGTAAGAAGTGCAATAGAAGTTGCCCGCAGTGTAACTGACCTTCCACTGAGTATTGACACTCTTGATCATGAACTTATAAAAGAAGCCCTTGATTGTGGTATAGATCTTGTATTGAGTCTTGATAGCAGCAATATTTGCGCAGTTGGCCCTGATATTGCATCTGCAGGTGTGCCTGCTGTTATAATACCCGACTCTGGCAAAGGCCTTAAGAGCCTGTCAGTCAATATTGACAGCGCCAAAAACACAGGTGTAAAGCAGATAATTGCAGATCCCGTACTTGATCCCATAGGCCATGGTATCACTAACTCCATTATGAGATATGTTGATTTTCACCGGCAGAATCCTAATATTGCCATTTTCTTTGGTGCTGGGAATGTAACAGAACTTATAGATGCTGATTCAGCGGGGGTCAATGCGACCTTATGTGGTATAGCTGCAGACCTTGGTGCAAGTATACTTTTCACACCGGAGCACAGCAACAAGACAAGAGGCTCTGTAAGTGAGCTGAAAAAAGCTGCTCTTATGATGGCACTTGCAAAAGAGCGCAACAGTTCACCCAAGGACCTGGGTATTGACCTTCTTGGTGTTAAAGAGAAAAGAAGACGTAGTGATGCAACAATGCCAGAGGCTTCCATCAGGGCAAAAAAAAGAATTATGTGGACCACAGATCCAAAGGGCAGTATCAGAATAAGCATTATACCTGATGATACTGGAAAAGGAGGCTTCATCCTTGCAGAGCATGAAAAAACCTCTATCGTTGGAAGGCATGCAGGGGAGGTAATGGATACTATACTTGATATGAAACTTGTGTCGAGAATGGAACACGCAGGCTATCTGGGCCAGGAGCTGAAAAAAGCAGATATTGCATTGGAGCTTGGAAGAAGCTACTCCCAGGATGACTATTTTTAATTTTTTTGTCTTTATGTTTCAATTGCACCATATCATCATATCATCATATTATCATCATATCATCATCATATTATCATCATATCATCATCATATTATCATCATATCATCATCATATCGTATCATAGCATCATTGTTATTTGCAGATAGAAAATTGTATTTTAGGCCTACTTATAACTTAAAGTTTATAAGGGTCTGTATATTTTATAAGGGTCTGTATAATATCAATGTGTGAAGTAAAGATGCGCAAATAATAAGTCATATTTATATAAAGGTATAATTATATAGTATAGTATTGCATGAACCCTAGATATAAGATCCTTATTGTAGATGATGAGCCTTTGAATGTGGAATTACTCTCTATTTACATTGAAGATGAATATGATGTCGTTACCTCACATAATGGGAAGGACGCTCTTAAAAAAGTTAAAACGGAAAGTCCTGACCTTATTCTTCTTGACGTTATGATGCCAGATATGAACGGATATGATGTATGCCGTGTAATACGCAATGAATTCAAAATGGATTTTCTTCCTATAATCATGGTAACTGCATTAACTGACAGATCAGATCACCAAAAGGGAATTGATTCCGGTGCAGACGAGTTCTTAAAAAAGCCTGTCGGGAAATTTGAACTTGAAAAGAAGATCACATCCCTTTTGAGGATAAAAGAGCAGCATGATAATATGCTTACTGAAAAGAACAAAGCATACTATTATCTTGATTATGTTGGTGGGCTTGTTGCTGTACTGGATCTTAACTACCGGATAATGCACATAAACAAAAAAGGTTCTGAACTACTTGATTGTCATCTTGATCATCTTTTGAATGACATGTGGATAGATTCTTTCATTCCTGAGGATTTTATCGATGATATAAAGGTACATTATGATGGTCTGGTCTCAGGCACCCAGGTTTCCTGTGATTATTATGAATGTCCTGTCTCTATAAGAAATGGAGATGAAAAAATGTTCAGGTGGTGTGATTCGCCTATTAAAGATGAATCTGGTAGTATTGCCGGTATCCTCATATCCGGTGAGGATATAACAGAAATAAAAGATGCAGAAAGGAAACTTCAAGAATATGCGCGTGAGTTGGAGCGTTCAAATGAACTGAAGGATCTTTTTACAGATGTTATGCGCCATGATCTCCTCAACCCTGCAGGCCTTATAAAATCCTTTGTTGAATTGCTGGGAGATATGGAAACAGACAACCATAAAAAAGAACTATTCTCAAAATTAAGCATTACCACAGACAAACTTATATCAATGATACATGATGCCGCTCACTTAGCTAAAGTCGAGTCTCTGAAAGATATAAATTTTACAGTTGTTGATATTTCCTCAATGATTATGGATGTAGTAAACGGATCTATGTATCAGGTAAAGGAGAAGGGTATGGATGTCCAGATTCGATCGCATGGGAAATGTCATGCAATTTCAAGCCCTATCATCGAGGAGGTTTTTGTAAATCTGTTATCTAATTCCATAAAGTATAGTCAAAATGGAGGTACTATTACAATAGAGATTTCTGAAATGAAAGATAAATGGAAGATCAGTTTTACGGACCAGGGTGAAGGAATACCGGATAAAAGTAAATCAGCTGTATTTGAAAGATTTAAACGCCTCCATAAAGAAGATGTCAAAGGTTCAGGGATCGGTCTTGCTATTGTTAAAAGGATAATGGACCTGCACAATGAAAATATTTTTGTGGAAGATAATCCAAATGGATGTGGGTCAGTATTCTGGCTAACTCTAAAAAAAGCATGACAAACAATATTTTTGTGTAGTTATATTCTTTTTTAAGTTTTCCATTATACATTATATGTCCAAAAACCCTATGTCCAAAAAAGCTTAAATCGGTTTTTTGTGGTCGTCAATTATATATTCTAAACAGCACAATGTCTCTCGACTAACAGGTTAAGAGTGATAATTGTGATAAGTGTCAACGAAAAGGGATTAGCTATAATAGATGAAATGCTTGACTGGGAAGAAGATTTGAAAGTAGAGTCCACTGAACTTGATAACGGTGCTACTGTGATTGATTGTGGTGTTAATGTGGAGGGTGGATATGATGCAGGAATGTATCTCTCTCGTCTTTGCCTTGCAGACCTTGCTGATATAAGCTATACAAAGCTTGATATTGCCGGTTTGCCGGTTCCTGCCATCCAGATAGCAACGGACCATCCTACGATCGCATGTATGGCATCCCAGTATGCAGGCTGGAGAATTTCCGTTGGCAAGTATTTTGGTATGGGTTCGGGTCCTGCAAGGGCACTTGGGCTTAAGCCTAAGGAATTATATGAAGAAATAGGATACAAGGACGACTCTGAGTTTGCAGTGCTTGTCATGGAATCAAGTGCACTTCCAAATGAAGAGGTGGTGGATTATATAGCAAAGCACTGTAGTGTAGATCCTGAGAATGTCTATATTGCAGTTGCGCCAACTGCTTCTATAGCAGGATGTGTGCAGATATCTGCCCGGGTTGTCGAGACCGGTATACACAAGCTTGAGTCCATTGGATTTGATATCAATACTATAAAGAGCGGTTTTGGAGTTGCTCCCATAGCACCTGTTGTAGGGGATGACACAAAATGTATGGGCTCCACAAATGACTGTATAATTTATTGTGGTGAGACCTATTACACAGTTGAATATGGTGACGCAGAGAAACTGGAGGAATTTGTGAAGAAAACACCATCAACAACCTCAAGGGATTTTGGTAAGCCTTTCTACACTACCTTCAAGGAAGCGGAATTTGACTTTTTCAAGGTGGATGCCGGTATGTTCGCACCAGCCAGGATCACAATTAACGATACAAAGAGTAAAAAATCATTCACAAGTGGAAGGACCAACCCGGGGATACTGCTTGAATCCTTTGGTATAAAAGATGTCTGAATGATAGTTACATAAAGTTCAAAATAAATAATACAATCATAAAAGGTTGTATTATCTATTTTCACAATAAATAATATGATCAAACAAAAAGTTTAAATCTGTTTACTATATTGTCCTTATACATTCTCTTTTCAGAGGTTCTTAAATGAAGGTCATAAGTACTTCAAAAGGCATCGGAGGGCAACTTAAGGAGTTCAGAGAGCTTGTACAGGGTTCCAAAAGAATAACC
>PXAV01000016.1 GCA_003565715.1 Methanosarcinaceae archaeon | reverse complement strand
TAATGACAGTAGCAGTAATGACAGTAGCAGTAATGACAGTAGCAGTAGCGGCGGTGGAGGTGGCATGTCAGCTGCAGAGCATTACGAGAACATAGATACAGTTGAGGTAGTATCAGAAAACGTTGTGCGTGGTTCACTAATAAACTATCAATTTAAAGAAGATGATAATATACTTATGGAAATTTCCTTTGATGCATTACAGAACCTGGCCACCTTAAAGTTGCGAACTGAAATACTACATGGAAGATCACAGTTTGTAAGCTCCGACCCTGGAGGAACAGTATACAGGCACCTGAACATCTGGTTTGACAGAGGAGGATTTACAGAAGGGCAGCACTTTGAGCACGCAAGGGTACATTTCAGGGTCGATGAAAAGTGGATCAGGAGCAACGGTATAGATATCGGTTCTGTCAGGCTTAACCGGTATAGTGACCAGCACTGGGACTCCCTGGATACTATACAGATGGGAGCAGATGATCAGTATTATTATTTCATGGCACACACACCGGGCTTTTCCCCATTCTCAATATCAGGAGATAGAATAAAAAACACTGGGATATCGGACACAGAGAGCGATAATGTATCTCTCTTGTCATCTGAAAAGAACATCTTTAACAGTACTGCAGAGAAAAAAGATGAAAATAAGAAGAGTGGTACTGATATGTTACTACTTTTCGGATCGATGTTCCTTATTCTTATCTTTGCAGCAAGTTACGGTCTTTTCATCAAAGGGAAAAAATAACAAATAAAAGAGAAACTTTCGTACATAAAGTAAGGAAGCCCACCGCCCTCAGCGGTGGATAGTTGATATCAGATCATATAAGAACATGCTCTCTTCTTGCATCCTTTTTTGCTTTAGAGACATCGTCTTGCACAGAATGTAGATCCAGTATAAATTTATCAACTATTGTTTTCATTTTACCTGCAAGACTTGATAGATCCTCTGAAGATCTGGAAAGTTCCTGCATGGTTGCGGTCTGTTCCTGTATAGCGGCAGATGCTTCCTCAGTTCCTGCAGCAGATTCCTCCGAAATAGCACTGACCTCTTCAACTGAAGATGTTACCTCTTCAATAGAAGCTGACTGCTCCTGAGCGGCAGCAGCAATGTCCTGGACCATGGTAGCTATAAGGCTACCACCTTCAACTACTTGATTAATCACATTGGCAACTTCATCTAAAACAGATGCACCACTTTCAACTTCTGAAGAACCCCGTTGCATTGTTTGGACCGCGTTCTGAGTACCTAATTGGATTTCTTTGATCAGAGTTGCAATTTCTTTTGCAGCCTTCCCTGAATTCTCGGCGAGTTTTCTTACCTCGTCTGCTACAACAGCAAAGCCACGTCCATGTTCACCAGCCCTTGCTGCTTCAATAGCTGCATTTAGTGCAAGAAGGTTTGTCTGGTCTGCAATATTTGTGATCAGATCTACTATTTCACCTATCTGTGTGGACTTACTGTCAAGTTCTGTTATGGCATTGGATGAACCTGATGTTGCCATCTTGATGGATTCCATTTTTACTAGGAGATCTTTAGTCACTATACCCAGATTACTTACCTGCTCGTTCACATCCTTTGCAGTCTCTGCTGCTTTCTGTGAATTTGTTGCAACTTCCTGCACAGTTAAGGTCATATCAACCATTGCACGTGAGACCTCTTCTGTTTTTGATGCTTGGTCCTGTGCACCTTTTGATATCTCAGACACAGTACCTGATATCTGGTGAGATGCTGATGTCATTTGCTCTACAGATGCTGACATCTCTTCAGCGGTTGATGCAACGTTCCTGGAGCTATCATGTACAACGGAAACAACCTCATTTAATGATAGTCTGGTATTCTCAACTCCATCTGTTAATATCTTGAAATCACCTTTACCATTTATCTGGACAGCCTTGGTAAGATTATTATTTGAAATGGCATCCAATACATTGGATGAATCATTTATTATTGCCTGCAGGCTTTGTCCAAAACCATCAAGAGTATCTGAAAAGACCTTAAAATCGCCTTTTGTTGTAAAGTTAAATCTTGCATCAAGATTACCTTGGGAATATTCGTTGACTATGCGCATAGATTCATTCAATGGTGTAACTAACGCATCTATAGCAGTATTTACTGTGTTTATGGCTTCCCTGAAGCTACCTTCATAAAGGCTACCATCTCCCCTATAGTCTAGATCACCTGCTTCTGCAGCGTGGCCAACTTTTATGAACTCATCAACAATACCCTCTATATTACTCATCATTGTGATGTAACACGGAATCAGTTCATCATTATCTGAACGTTTACCTATCTTCTTTAAACCTTCAAGGTCGCTCAGATCACCCACAGATATCTTCTTATTAACTGACATTACAGTAAGTATCCTTTCACGAATACCGTTTGTAGCAGATGCCACTTCAGCATAAATGCCCTTGTAATCACCTTCTACTCTTCTGGTATGGTCATTGTCCTCCATCAATTGAAGGACCTCATTGCTCTCTACAAGACCACTCATACCCTCGATACAATTATTTATATCGTTCTTGATTTGATTGAAATCGCCTTTGTATTCATCAGTTATCTTATCTGGTATCTTTCCTTGTCCAATCTGCTCAACATACTCTGCAGTCACATTCAGTGGACCAATAAGCGCATCAAAAGCACTATTGACATTTGTTATAGCTTCATAGAACGTACCCTGGAAATCAGAAGCATCGGCTCTGTAAGAAAGGTTTCCACATTCTGCGGAATTGCCAAGATTTATGAATTCATCTGTCATTCCTTTTACGTTTTCCATCATTGCAATGGTGTAGGGTAGAAGTTTGTCATTTTCAGAACGTTTTCCTACAGTTTTATATTTTTCAAGATCACTTAGATCGCCTTTGGCCATATATTCAAAAGTACGTTGAATATTGAGAAGTCTGTTGCGAACCTCGTTTACAGCATATACATTATCCTTGAATATTCCATCATATTCTCCTTCAACACCTTTCTCAAAATCGTTGACAGCCAACCTTAGAAGTACATCTGTGCTTTCCTTTAATGGTTTGGAGACCGAGTCAAGAGTATTGTTAAGGTTCTCTATTATTGTCTTGAAATCACCGCCGTGACGTGAAGCATCGGCACGTACGTCTACGTTACCAGCTGATCCTGCCGCTGAAAGCATCTCTGAATCCTCTATCAGAGCATTGATGGCATCCACACACATATTAAGATTGTTTTTGAAATCGTTAAAGCTACCCTTAAACTCCTTTGTGATTGTTGGGGGAACATCACCTTTGGAGATACGATCTACATATTTAGAAGCTGCCATAAATGGTTCAATTATCGAATCGAGCATTTTATTTACACCGATAAGAAGTTCCCTGGATTGACCTTCAAAATTTGTAATATCACCGCGGACATCAAGACGCCCTTCTATCATAGAATCGACTATAAGATTTATCTGATCTGACAGTTTTTGCTGCTCATATGATTTTTTTTTCCATTCAAGGACCTTTTCAAGAAAAGCATTCAAGTTATCTGAAATCTCTTTATTGGTGCTATTTGTACTGAAGCTGATCCCTTCATGCATATCCCCTGCAGGAATATCATTATTTTCTCTAATCATAGATTTGATCATAAGATCAATCTGTTCTAATTGTTTCTTCTGATCATCAGCTTCTTGTTTCCATCCCAGGGCCTTGTCAAGAAAAGCATTTAAAGACTCTGACATTTCTTTTTCAGTAGCATCTGACTTGAGACCGAGCCTTGAATTCATCTGATCATTCTCAATGGAATTCAAAACATCTATTATTTCAGTACACATTTTGTTATCTTTTGCTAACATATTTTCACCGATCACATAACAATTAACTAAAGGAATGTTTTTTATTTTCACATATAATATGGCCAGATCAAGACAAACAAATATCAATATAATTATAATTAGGTGGAATTAAATATGTACTAATTATATAAAAATATATCATTAAAAACAAGTATAAATTTTCAATTAAGTTAACATATAAAATTATGTGCTAATAATATAAAAATATATCATTAAAAAACATAGGATCTTTATGGAAATGTGAATGGAAAACTCTTTTATCTTCATTGGAGTAAGAAGACCACCGTATTTATACTCGCATTAAATCGAATATCTAATGGGAGTTCCATTTCTTCGAAATGGAACAGGTGGATGAATTACGTCCATTTGTATTTGAAAGATGTCTGGAATCGTGTACAAGGTCAAACATTAAACATATATGCTATTATAGCGTAAAAGACTTTGATTATGTTAAGAGCCTATAGATATCGATTATACCCAAATAGATCGCAGATAGATTTCTTTGAAAAACAATTTGGTACTGTAGGTTCATCTATAACTGGGCGTTGGATCTGAAGAGTACAGCTTATACGGATGAGAACGAAACAGATGAAGCAAGAAGCCACCCATTTTAATGGGTGGTAGTTAACGACCAAAATGGAT
>PXAV01000064.1 GCA_003565715.1 Methanosarcinaceae archaeon | reverse complement strand
ATAAGGTCCATAGTCATCCCAGTATAAAGGTCACTCTTCTTCAATATATAGCTCTTCTCCGTTCCTGAGCAGATGCAAAGTATCACCAAGCACATAGCCTGCATCCTCTGCCATCTGTATGTACTCACTGTGCATTTGTATATTCCCGTGTGCAGGTATCACATGTTCAGGCCTGAGCATTCCAAGGAGTTCCCAGTGGTCCTCGCGATATGCATGTCCTGAAACATGGACATCGTCGTAGATCCTTGCCCCACGCATTTTAAGTTTTGTCTCAAGTGAGTAGCGGTTTGCCCGGGTCATTGGATTAGGTATGATATTAGCTGAGAATATAATCCTGTCTCCCCTATCTACTTTATAGGGAGTCTCACCACTTGCGATCCTGCCAAGGACTGCCCCAGGTTCACCCTGATGACCAGTCACAATAGGGAGATACTTATTCTTACCTGCTTCCATGATCCTGGTAAGTGCTTTATCTATCTCCCTGCGGTTACCATATATCTCTACTGATTCCGGCAGTTCTATATATCCCATCTGGTGAGCAGTTCCAATATATCTCTCCATTGAATTACCCATCAATATCGGAATTCTACCCATTTCCTCTGCAAATTTTACAATTGAATTAACTCTTGCCACGTGTGATGCAAATGTAGTCACAATCATACCTACATCAGCCTCCTCAGTCTCTATCAGTACATCACGAAGCATAGAGTGTGCTATCATTTCAGATGGGGTTTTGCCATTGCGTCCTGAGTTTGTACTTTCAGTTATAAGTGCAATGACACCTTTTTCACCAATTTCCTTGAGCCGTTTAAAATCAGGTGCATCCCCAAGAGTGGGGGTCCTGTCAAACTTGAAATCACATGCATAGACAATTGTTCCACCTGTTGTGTGTATCGCAAGGAACACGGTATCTATTATGCTGTGCTGGGCATTGATGAATTCTATAGAGATATCTTTTGTTATCTCCAGTGTACCTCCTGCACTCAGAGACACTATATTGTTCTTGACCCCGAATTTCTTTTCAGACTCTATCTGGTGTTTTACAAGGGTGGTTGTATAAGGCGTCCCTATGATAGGAGCGGTATACCTGTGTGCAAGCTTTGATATAGCACCAATGTGGTCAAGATGACCATGTGTACATACTATCGCACGTACATTCCCATTGATCTCCTTCATAATAGTATCGTCCGGGATTGCACCCATATCTATCAACTCAAGAGAGTGCATCTTGTCTATCTCAACATCTTCATGTATCTGTACCCTGTCAAGGCGAAGGCCCATATCAACAATGATTATATCATCATTGATCCTTATAGCAGTCATGTTGCGTCCCATTTCATTATAGCCGCCAACTGCAATGATTCCTATTTCTGTCATATATATTACTCACTGTTACTTATACATTATTTTCTTTTTTTATCTGTTCTACTTGCATAGATATTTTTATTTGAACCCTTTATAGATGAATGTTATATGAAATGGATAATTTATACTGTTTGAATATCCTTATGTCTTGAACGAAGCGCAAGATCCTTAATGTTAAATCCCCTCTTTTCAAGATATTCTCCTGTCCATCCACTTATAACAGCCGGAGCCATATGGAGATCACTGACATTCCTGCAACCACAAAGGAACATTGCTACCTTTAGCTCATCAAGCATAAACCGTATACTGCTAATGACCTCATCGGGACCTTTTAATGCAGGCCCGACAAATGGAAGTGCTGCACTTCCAACAGATGCACCTAGTGCAATGGACTTTGCAAGATCAAGACCTGTTCTGAGACCACCTGTGGCAATAACTGGTAAAGATATACTGCATTCAATAATGCTTGGTACTGTTGGTATCCCAAAATCCCAGAAACGTTCTCCAAGCAATTCATATCCGGTATCTTTTCTCTCTCTTGCACGATAGACTTCCACACCTGACCAGCTAGTGCCGCCTACCCCACCTACATCTATAGCAGATATACCTGCCCTTTTTAACAAAAATGCATCTTCATGAGAGATGCCGGCTCCTGTTTCCTTTACTATGACAGGTATTGAAAGGGAACATATATCCTTTATGACATCCAGAACACCCGAAGCGTTCCTGTCCCCTTCCGGTTGTATTGCCTCTTGTAGGAAGTTTAAGTGAACTGCAATTGCATCAGCATCTATCATCTCAATTATCCTTTCGATGCCTTCTGTACCATATTCCTTTATCTGTGCAGCACCAATATTACCATAAACAAAGGCGCTGGGAGCTTTATCCCTTACGACACTGAATGATTCTTCCTGTGAAGGGTCTTCTATTGCAGCTCTCTGACTTCCAACACCAATCCCTATGCCAAGTTCCTCTGCAGCCACAGCCAGTGCTGAATTCACAGATGTTGTTTCCGGATGACCTCCGGTTATGGATGCGATCATAAACGGAGCTTTTAGATCCTTTTCCAGAAAACTTACAGAAAGGTCCGTATCATCCATATCCATTTCCGGTAAGGCCTTATGCACCAGCATCACATCACTGAATCCAGGTCCAATTTTCCTTGATTCAACTGGACTGTTTGCGCATAGCTCAAGATGCTCTATCTTTCTTCTGGAAGTGCTCATTATAATACCTGGACTATTTACTTGAATTCATTATTTAAAGGCACCAGATATTGCAGTGCCAATATTCCTACCCGAAAGGAAGCCATATATGTTCCCTTCGTTACTTGCATTGAATATATAAGAAGTACTGTTTGACTGTTCACTAAGTTTTAAAAGCTCAAGTACCTTTCCCAGCATGCCACCGGTAACATCAATGTTTGAAGAGCCACCGAGATACGCTTTTATGTTGTTGAAGTTTTCATTGCTGATAAAAGGTATCAACTTGCCAGTGTTGTCAAGGACCCCTTCTTCTGCACTTCCAATACCAACCCTTGATGCATTAAGCCTCAGTGCAAGATAAGGGACTATCTGGTCACCTGAGAGTACGGATATACCAAGTTCAGTGTCCATTACCATATCCCCATGCAACACAGGTACAAAACCATTATCAAGCATTCTCTCAAGTGGGTCTGTGAACATATTAAGGATACGCCCGTTGCACGAGATTGCACAGGCCATCGGGTGTAACGGCAATGCAATTACACCAGCAGAGTTCAGTGCACTGACTACAATGGTATTGAGTTCTCTGACAGACATGTGTGTTATTATTGAGCCTTTATGGTCAAACTTCCCAGTTAGCCCAAACCGCTTTACCTGAGGATGTCCAAATGAGCCAGCACCATGTACTATCACAAGTTTTCCTGTAAAACCTGCAATTTCATCTGCAATGCGCCTGATCCGGTCTACTTTTGCAGCACCATCATCCGCACCTTTGTCAGTAATAACACTGCCACCAATCTTCAGGATCGTTATATCATTATCATCCATTAAATGACTCCATTCTTACACCTTCCCTTGTATTTTTCGTAATTATAGCCTCTCCCCCGACATCCTCTATGGACTTTGCGACCTGGAAAACCTCTTCATCCTCTGCAAGAGCGAACATGCATCCTCCACCACCAGCGCCTGTGATCTTAGCACTGATGGCACCACTGTTGCGTGCTGCATAAACAAGGGATGAGAGTTCAAAGCTGCCCACACCAATTGCATCAAGAAGACCCTGGTTCACGTTCATAAGTTTACCAAGGGTCAAATAATCATGTTTCGTGACCAGCTCTTCAGCAAGCTTTGACATCTGCCCTATATTTGAAAGTATAGGGTCGATCACAGATGGGAACTCATTACGAAGATCTGCAACATTGCCCACAAGTTCTTTTGTAGATGAGAACCTGTTGGTATTGCCTATGATAATAGGACACTTCAGTAGAGAGATTTTTCTTCTCTGTGGTACCATAACAACACCACCCATTGTACTCACATAGGTATCTGTGGGACTTGCACTACCCTGAACCTTTCTCTCTATAACATGCGCAGCCTTTGCTACTTCGTCTAGTGATAATCCACAGTCATAAAGATGGTTCAGGGCATATATACTGGCCACAGTTACCGCAGCGGAGGAACCAAGTCCAGAGCCTACTGGAAGCTCAGATTCGATATGGAGCCTCACACCTTTTATGTCTGCAAGGTCGCACATCATCCTGATCACATGACTTATATATGGATGCACATCCATATCAAATCCAGTGTTACCAAGAACAGATAGGATCTGCACATCATCGCTTTTCTCTGCGTGGACCCGTGTCCTCAGTTCTACTGCACAGCAAATAGCAGTCTGACCGTATACTACCGCATGTTCACCAAAAAGGTAAACTTTTCCTGGTGCAGAACATGTGATCATAGAATATCCTCAACTTACTGACTATTATTCCACGGTTATGGCTGCGTATCCTACAACTCCCGAAGTATCTCCAGTAACATCACCACTTGTTGCATATTTTATCAATGATGCACGTCTTGCGCCAAGTTCTTTTGTAGCTACAAGCATTGCTGCGATAGGTCCAAACCCACATGCAGATATATTCCTCTCTTCCCGGCGCCTGTAAAATTCCCGGATATCCAGCATAAGT
>PXAV01000065.1 GCA_003565715.1 Methanosarcinaceae archaeon | reverse complement strand
GAGCCTTGTTATAACAAGCATTCCGGTATAACCAAGAAACTTATAGATCCTTCTTGAGAAATGAAAAAGTAGCCAGGTAATCGAAAATGCCAGCAGGATTGCAACTATAACCAGTATGTGATCTAAAATTGATACTGCTGTACCCATTAGAACTATGGTTGTTGTAATTGTACCAGGACCTGTAAGAAGCGGGATTGCAATAGGAAATATCCATATATCACTTCTGTCCATTGATTTATCCATCTCGTTTTTTGTTATACTCTCACCGGAAACCTTTGCAAGTATCATATCAAAGGCAACGACAAATAGCAGTATTCCACCTGCCACCCTTACCATATCAATACTTATTCCAAAGAAGTTCAATAGCGTCTTACCAGTTAATGCAAAGAACAAAGCAAGAACACAAGCAAGTACAACCGCTCTTGTAGCAAGCAAGTTCTTCTCATCTAGTGTCTTATCTTTTGTAAGTGAAATAAAAGTAATTACCCCGCTCACTGGACTTATTGTAGTAAATAAGGTGGTAAAAAAAAATACAAGGATTGAAAAGCTTTCCATCTTAGGTCCTTCCGCATAGTAAACTTATTTTTAGACTTGTTAACCTTATAACTATTGTTCTAAATGTATTCATTTGTAGATGTCATACAGTTCCCTGGAAGGACATATATATGTTCCATATACCCACTGCAATGAAGTTTACGGCAATTGCTGCCAGCAGAAGTCCCATAAGCCTTGTTATAACAAGCATTCCTGTATATCCAAGAAGTTTATAAAATCTTCGTGAATAATGAAACATGATCCATGATGTAAGGTAAGTAAGCAAGATTGCAACTATCACAAGGATAGCATGGGTAAATGTAGCTGCTGTCACCATTAGGACTATTGTTGTCGTGATGGTACCCGGACCTATCAAAAGGGGTATTGCAATGGGAAATACCCAAAGATCACTACGGTCCATGGACTTGTCGATCTCTTTTTCAGTTATACTCTCACGGGAGACCTTTGCAAGTATCATATCAAAGGCAACAACAAATAACAGCACACCGCCGGCTACCCGCAATGTATCTATGGTTATGCCAAAGAAATTCAGTATCATCTGTCCTGTCAATGCAAAGAAAAGGGCAATAAAAGTTGCAAGGAGTACTGCTTTTGTAGCAAGGGTGTTCTTCTCGTCCTGGGTCTTATCACTTGTAAGTGAAACGAACATGACCACTCCGGTGATCGGACTGACTATAGCAAAGAACGTAGTAAACGAATAAATCAGAAATGCTGTGTTGTCCGTCTTCATCCCCCCTTTGAGTGAATTCGCCCATAATGTGATAGTACAATATAAAGATTACGGTAATTTTTTATAATAAATATTCATTACGTATTGAAAAATTGTAGATTAAATAGTAAATAAGAAAAAGCATAAAGTATAAATTGCACAATATTTATATATTTTAAAATATAAAATAGAACTGTTTGGGAACTCCACTCCCAGAAACTTGCGGTTGTGGGTCTTTGAACTCCATCAGACTACCTCCCAAAAAACATCCACAAACCGCTTTTAAGAGCCCTGGCAGATCCAGGGCCACTTTCCTCTTTTAGGACCCTTTTAGGATATATAGGGCAGTATAGGGAAATCAAAAAAGAGAATGTGATGTATATAACTTGAAAAGAAAACAAACGGTCATGAGGGATATTCAAGTTTGAGTCCCGAACCAACCTCTTTGATGTTACAGACATTTGATAATGCTATCCTGGACCTGAGGTCTGTACAATGACATGCATGTACCTCACCTACGTGAAGTTTTCGGAAGTATTCAACTGTCCCCCTGAGTTTTATCCATCCCGGGTCCAGTAGATGAAACCCTCCTATGACATCTGCTATTTGGTCCTCACTACATATCTTTTTAGCATACTCTATGATATTACATATCCCTGAATGGGAACAGCCTGTTACTACCACAAGGCCTCTTTGTGTCTTTATGGCAAGAGCTGTATCATCAAGCAGCTCATCCTTCTTTGATTTGCCTTCTATAAGTATACTGCTGCTTAGTTGTTCTTTTTCAAAACCGAATTTGCGGGGTATTTCTCCAAGGAACACTATATTATCTGTAAGCCAGAGAGGCTTTTCGCTGAGCTTGGTCTGGAAGATCCTTGAGAGTTTTTCAATTGTCAGAAGGGACCCTACCTCAGGAAGGCCTGCATAGGTCTTTGTATGAAATATCATCGGATGTGCAACAATTGTGGGTTCAGAGTGTTTGAGACCTTCCAATCTTGCCTCGGTGAACAGCCTTATAAGTGCATCCATGCCCCAGACATGATCCAGGTGACCATGGGAAAGTGCAATATGGTCCAGTTCCAGCAGGTTTATCCCCATTTTTTGTGCATTCTTAAGGAATGCATCAGAATAGCCCGTATCAAAGAGAATACGTATCCCATCATCCTCAATAAGATAGCAAAGGCCTGGCTCGCCTAGTAGATATCTATCAATAAGGGTGTTATTATCAAGCAGGACAGTAAGCTCCATAATATAGGATTGTTATTATGCTTTAAAAGTGTTACACCTGGAGGTGGAGGTGTTTTCAACTCCTTTTTTCTTTTTCCAGTGCCTCACTAACTATCTTAATGGCACACAGATCACCACACATAGAACAGGCATCAGTTATTGTCGTCCTGCTGCTGCGTATCCTCTTTGCCTTATCACCATCTATTGCAAGTGAGAACTGGGCATCCCAGTCAAGGTTCTTGCGTGCATGTGCCATTTTATCATCGATTGCCCTTGCACGCTCTTTCTGACCTTCCCTTGTAAGGTCTGCTGCGTGGGCTGCTATCCTTGTAACTATCGTTCCTTCCCTGATATCATCAACCGTTGGCAATGCCAAGTGCTCTGCAGGTGTGGTCATGCAGAGAAAATCAGCCCCGCACATCCCTGCAAAGGTACCACCAATAGCACATGTTATATGATCATAGCCAGGTGCTATATCAGTTACCAGAGGTCCCAGCAGGTAAACAGGTGCATTATCACACAGACTCTTCATTCCCCTTACACTAAGCTCTACCTCATCCAATGGAACATGCCCCGGTCCTTCCACAAAACACTGGATATTTGCCTCCCTTGAGCGCTTTACAAGCTCTCCCAGGGTAATGAACTCCATAAAAGAGGGTCTGTCGGAAGCATCATGTATACACCCGGGTCTCATACCATCCCCAAGACTTATGGCCATATCGTACTCATGAGCTATTTCCAGCAAGTAATCATATTCAGAATAGAAAGGGTTCTCCTTTTCATTGTGCAGCATCCATGCAAGGGTAAATGAACCACCACGGCTGACAATGTCAGTTATCCTGTTCCCCTGCATTACCCTTTTCATAGCGTCCTGGTTCACACCTGCATGTATCGTTACAAAGTCGATACCATCCTTTGCATGCTTGCGTACTGCATTGAACATATCATCACAGCTCATATCCACAACTGAGCTCTGTGAGGCTGCTGCCTGGTATAGAGGGACAGAGCCAATGGGTATGTCCACAGCATCCATTATCTTCTCCCTTATAAGATCAAGGTCACCTCCAGTGGACAGGTCCATAAGTGCATCTGCACCGAAGGCTTCAGCAGTTTTTGCTTTTGCAATCTCATCATCGATATCCATATGGTCCCTGGAGGTACCTATATTGGCATTTATCTTGGTGCTGAGATATTTGCCTATACCCACGACCCTGCAATCCCTGGCAGTATTGTAGGGAATGCTTATCATTCCCCTGGCAACACATGAACACACTGTATCCACATCTATGCCCTCGTCCCTGGCAACAACTTCCATCTGGGGTGTTATCCTACCCTTTTTCGCATCTTCCATTAATGTCATTGTAACTCCGGTATACAGTGTCTTTTTAAGTGCAGATATAATCTTGTGACATATATAGGTTTCACAGTACATATTAAATATCCCACAGTGTATATTGATTTTTTTTATTATCTTCATTTTTGCCATTGTGTAAAAGACAGATCAGTATGAAAGCAGAAGAGTATGATGTAATTCACTTTCACCCTGCAAGCTCAATTCTTATCTAATATCAGAGCATAGGTGTGCAGCATGTATACAGTTGTCTTCACAGAAAAGAACAAAGCAGCTTCCCAGATAGCAAGTATCCTTAGCGGAGGGCACTTTAACCGTGCTTCTGTGGAAGGTGTTGCTGTGTACGACTTCAAAATGCAGGGTAAGGAGTGGAGGATCATGGGCCTTGCAGGACACATAATGGGTTATGATTTTCCTAAGAATTACAACAACTGGAAGGAATGTGATCCTGCTGTGCTTCTGGATATAGATCCTGTTAAGGAAGTAACAAAAAAACCCTATGCTTTGGCCATAGAAATGCTTGCAAAAGGGGCAGATGAGATAATACTTGCCTGTGACTATGACAGGGAAGGTGAGAACATAGGTTTTGAAGCAAAGGAAATTTCAGAGAGGGTTACATCCCTGCCGGCAAAAAGGGCACGTTTCTCCTCTTTATCTTCAGGTGAGATACATAAGGCCTTTACAAATCTTGTAGAG
>PXAV01000125.1 GCA_003565715.1 Methanosarcinaceae archaeon | reverse complement strand
GGGGTTGTTGACAGTCACATACTAAATATCTATTCCGGATCATGGCTTTAAAGACCCCGCCCGGTAATTGAGATGTAATGTCTGAGATTTTTGTTTTCATGTTTTTTTAGATGTGGCTGCTATTTATACATATCTTTTTTGTTAAATGTAAATATAATGTTTGAACGAATGAAGATCTTTTGTTTAAGAGGTGCTTAACTATTTAAGGAAAAGACCAATATTTAATTTGGGAACTATAGTCTATGCTTAAAAGAACACTTTTTATTCTCATACTTATCATCTTTTTTGTTTTGTCAAGCGCATGTATTGAAAGAGTGTTCATGGGACAGGGTCCTCCAGAATCCGATTTTGTTTTTGATGAGCATAAAAACCGGATCTTTGGAAATGTCAGTGATACACAGGCTGTGATGAGCGCAAGCATCAATATTCGCGGACTTGGAACATTCTCCTTTGATCCCCGGCAGGTCAGAACGGTGCGTGAGGATATTTTCAGGGAAGGTCATTTCTCTATCTTTGATATCCTGGTCCATCTGAAGGACAGGGGAGATATAGCTATAGAGTACTATTTTGATGAGGAAATGAACACCTATATGATCACCGACCTCAATGGCCATGATAACTGGTGGTACGATGCCTACTACGACGGTGGCTGGCGTGAAATAAGTGTTTTCCGCATGGATCACTATCCATACAAGGACGGGATGACAATAAACATAATAAGACAACCTGAGAGTCAACTTGCATCGATCTATGAGACCTATCGGGATGAAATAAGACGTAAGGAAGCAAATGGTGGCAAAATGATCATTCCTGAGGTGATAATTGAAGGCAGGCATGAGACCTTTGTCTTTGAAAACATTGAGGTCAGGGCACATAACCTGAGGTCTGATATGTTCCAGGATGGTGTGATAACGGCCATTGATACCATAATAACCCTGGGAGAAGAAGAGAAGATAAGCTATGATCTGCAATGGTATGAATCCATTGGTTCTGCAGGAGTTGTCAAAAGCTACTGGATTGAGCGCATAAACAGTGATATGAGTTACAGGCGATGTGGTTTTGTATATGAGGCTGGTAACTGGCAATACGAATTCTTCAGAGGCAACCATAACCACATACCTTCGGACATAAGGGTGATCAACTCCCCGCAGTACCTGAAATATTTCTGGATATGCATCTGATCAGGCCTGGATATTCTGGTGGCCATCACACTTTCAGCTCCGCTGCAAAGATGATGTCATCCCAGCCGGAACAAAACACAAAAGGTACCTCTCAGTTACTTCTCTGGTCTTTTTCATCCGCTATTTTATCAATGCTCATACTGAGCACCTGGGCATACTTCCGCTGACACATAAGTGGATCCTAGGGTTTTTTATATGTTCAGCACTCCAAAAGCTGTTCAGTATCGAATATGAAGAGATTAGGGAAAACTATAAGTATAGGTCACCACATACAGACGGGCCGAGATTAAACAATCTATATTGATTTAGATTGGGTCTGTATCCTGACAGATATCTCAGTAGAAATTCTACCTCCACAAATTGCTCCTTTGTTCGCCTCCACTGAAAAAAAGGAGCAAAGATTTCTACTTTAACTGTTTTTAGCGGTTTTTATCTATTTTCTTGTTTAATATTTCATCGATAACAAAAAAAGTTGTTTTATAGATGTTTTTCTAAAATTTCCTCTTTCAATGGTTTAATGATATCTGCATTATTTCCTCTGTGGTTAGATGCACAAATATATTCGATTGACGATAAGTATATATAGTCATGTGTTGTATACTTAACATTAAGTTATAAATTAATAACTTTTTGTGAGGTATAGATATTATGGCAAAAAATAGTTTCAGTAAAAATCCATTAGCACTATTAGGTCTTTTGGGTTTTTTAGGTATCATAGGTTTATTTACAGGTAATGCAGGATTTTACGGATTCTTTGGATTCTTTTCTTTCTTCTTTGCATTACTTGGTAGATCGGATGAATTGTTACAGCTAAACGCTGCAAAGGCAGGATTGAATGCTTTTGTTGTTTCTATGATTGGTGTTATTGCAGCGATTGTTCTGATAACACTAACAAATTCCCTGGAGATCATTGCAGCAACATTAGCTTTCACCCTTGTAACAACAGTATTTACATTCGTTATTTCATTTTACGTTTATGAAAAACGTGGTGTGTAGAATGAAGGTGATACTTGAGAACCGGATCAAAGAACTTCGTGCAAGGCACAATCTCACACAGGAGCAGCTTGCAGACATTGTAGATGTACGCCGGGAAACCATAGGACATATTGAAAAAGGAAGATATAATCTCTCTCTGATTCTTGCCTACAAGATATCCCGCGCCCTTGAGAGTAATATAGAAGAGGTTTTTATTTTCAGGGAAGCTGACAAATAGGCCGGCTCAGCCCTGTGGCATAAACATGAGTGCTTTGGGGCTTTATTCTTTTTATTCATCAAGTGGACGTTTAAAATAGTGCCAGAACAAAACAACATATACCAGCTCCCAGCCCATTTGACCGTATTCGTTGAGAATTCGTGTTGTCCTTTCACCCATGCCCAATATCATAACACACTTGTATTCATATTTTGTAACGTATATTCCTCCATAAAAAAACATGTTGCTGGTCAGCAACGTGTTTTTCATTTATCAGTGAACCTTCTGTCAAATATGATTTTCTCATAAAGGTACTGTATCAATATCACTATCAATACGGCAAAGATACCTGCAATAATTATAGCAATTATCTTATAGAGTGTACTATCTGCAAACCAGAGCAAGTGTATAGCTGCTAACCACAGCGTGAATAGACAGGCAACTGCAATAGCTGTAATGATACCTGAAACAGGTTCAGCTGGAGTATATGCAACGATAGAGAACGCAAAGAATACAAACATGACCCCCCATACAAAAAGCCAGTATTTTGACGGTATCGTTCTACTGTTCATTTATCTTCCTCATGATACATCGCTAAGGCTGATGACCTTCTGAAATGCACCCTTTAGTAAAGGTTAATGATTGCTATTGATTGATAAATATTTCTATAGAAAGTCTAGTTTGCCAAAACATAGGCAAATATAAAACTTATACAAAAAAATAATTTCAAATGAAATTTTTATATACCTTTTTTTCCTTTTTGATATGCATAAATATATATAATAGGTAGTATACCAACAGTGCTCAGTATGAGCATTGCCAAGAACCAATATTTCTGATCATTTCTGGCAGATTTCCAAAGGCCTATACCTGTCCAGAAAATATCCCACAAAACAGCCAGGATGAGTAGCCCATAGAATAACTCAGGTGATGCTCCATACATGTTAACCAAACCTCCAAATCCTCGATTATAGATAGTTTATTGTTAGATATATCATGTTTTTAAGTATTTTCCTCTTTATTAGAGGTAGTTCACTAACCAAAACAGGTTAACTTATTCACTCGATCCTGTTGAATTGGGCGATAATTCTAACACAGGACTTAATAGCGTCCACCTTTTAAAATATGACCTTCTACTCCTATGGATAATCCTTTAATAGGCAAAAATGACTATCTGTGAACAAATCGGAACCTATATATCAGGCTAACAAAAAAGGATAATAATTACTGCACAAGTCGTTCACTGATACTTGAGAAAACACACTTGACGATCAAAAGGTCTGTGACGGGGGTTATATTATGTGGAATAATGATAAGGATATTAGACGGGTAATAATAACGTTGACAACATTAACGATGATCATAATAACTATGGGTAGCGGGTCTGCAACCTCATCCGTTATGATGTCACCTGAGTTACATGAGGACATCTCTCCGGGTGAAACCATTCATACCAATGTTGATGTTGACTCCGGTGATGAGCCTTTAAGGGCAGTGCAAATAAAGATAGTTTATGATCCCGGGGTATTTGAGGTTAAGAACATAGCAGATAACAATTTACTTGGTCAGGACGCTTTAAGGTCCCCTGATAGTGGTGATGATGGTGCAGGTACCATTACATATGGTATTGCCTCAACAAATGCAAGCTATGGTCCCAGATCAGATACCTTACTTACAATTACCTTTCAGGTAAAGGAGACAGCTGATCCAGGTGTCTATGATATCGACTTCAGGGAAGTCATACTCAGGGATGCCAATAATGATCCTATAGGGGGTCAGGTAACCGGAAGCGATATAATGATAGGTGATCAGGTAAAAAGAACACCCGGGTTTGGCATATTAAGCGCACTTATGTCCCTTTCACTGCTATGTTCCACTAGATTATTTGTTATGGTACATAAGAAATAATTTGGTCGTATGGCAGCAAGTTTTGTCTGCAGTGTAAAGGTAAGTAAAAAAAAGTTTTTGTTTACCTTACTTTTCTTTTTAAGATGTCGTCAATGTGATCAAGGAACTCAAGCTTTTCACCTTCTTCACAGATTGGAAGGCAACCCTTTACGATGGCAAGGATTCAGCATTCCACACCATATGTGTCAGAGTGTACAATCCAGAAGGAATAATGCTCCTTCCGGGATGGAACCTTATATCGTTCCCTGAGACACTTGAG
>PXAV01000011.1 GCA_003565715.1 Methanosarcinaceae archaeon | reverse complement strand
TCTTTGATCATTTCCTTATTATCCTCCCGGTCCAGCAAAAAAGCTGGCATTTCATGCATCTCTAATGCACGTTACTTGGCCTCTTTCCGGTTCAAGGGACTGGATTACCGGTATTACTGCTTCAAGGCTTTTTTCTGTTATGACAATATCAGCATACTCATGGAGAACTGGCTTGGAATTGAATGCGATGGCATATTTTGCTCTCTTGAAAATACATATGTCATTTGCACCGTCTCCGATCACTATACACTCTTCTGGTCTTATCCCGTATATAGAGGCTATTTCCTCAAGAACACACTCCTTTGAGCCCTGCTCTGTAAGAGGTCCTCTTATCTCCCCGGTAAGTTTCCCATTGTATATCAGAAGTTCATTTGATACCACATGATCGATCCCAAGCATTCTTCCAACACGCTCTGCAGCTAATGTGAATCCGCCTGATATCATTGCAGTTCTGTATCCATGGGACTGCAGGAAATCAATGAGCTCTTTCGCACCGGGCATAAAAGGCATTCTGTCCAGAGCATCCTGGGCCTTGTCTACTGGAAGTCCTTTTAGTAATCTCGCCCTATCCAGCAGTGCATCAGAATAATCTGCCTCACCCTGCATTGCCTTCTCTGTGATCGAGGCAACCTTGTCTCCCACTCCAGCTGCATTCGCTAGTTCATCAATGGTCTCAGCATCAATAAGGGTGCTGTCCATGTCAAAGACCATTAACTTTGTCCTTTCAGAATTATTGCTGGTACGATTCACTTCATCAAACCTGAAATTTGAATCCCGCGTTGAAACAGTATTTAAGTGCCGAGATTGATGTGAGATATGTCACATTACTTTTAAGGCTTTCGGGTAGAATTGTTAATGTTTGCTTCTAACATACACAGTAGTATGTATTTTTCTATTCTCTGGCCAAAATAGGTTTTCCAATCCAAAAATAATATATGCTACTCAGTCTATTGCACTAATGTGATTTTACATGGTAAAGATCGGATTTATTAAACTAGGTAACTTAGGTATGAGCCAGGTAATAGACCTTGTTCAGGATGAGATCGCAGCAAGGGAAGGTATCAGTGTGCGTGTATTCGGCACAGGTCCTAAAATGGGCAAGGACGAGGCAGCATCAACAGCAGAGCTAAAGGCTTGGGGTGCTGACTTCTATGTTATGATAAGCCCCAATGCAAGTGCACCAGGGCCAACCGCGGCACGTGAGATATACAAGGACGTACCATGTATCGTCATCTCAGATGGCCCTGCCAAAAAAGAAGACCGTGAAGCCCTCAAAGAGGCTGGTTTTGGTTATATTATAATGACCGTTGACCCGCTCATCGGTGCAAAGACAGAGTTCCTTGATGCAGTAGAGATGGCCTCCTTTAACTCAGATGCAATGAAGGTACTTTCAACCTGTGGTGTTGTAAGACTTATCCAGGAGGAGCTTGACAAGGTTGCATCAATGGTCGACGAAGGCAAGGAACTTGAACTCCCAAACATCGTTGCAAAACCGGATAAATGTATTGAAAGGGCAGGCTTTAACAACCCATATGCAAAAGCAAAAGCTCTTGCTTCTCTTCACATGGCTGATATGGTAGCAAAGATCAATTTCCCTGCATGTTTCATGCTGAAGGAAATAGAGCAGGTTACCCTCACAGCAGCTGCAGGTCATGAGATGATGCGTGCCGCAGCACAGCTTGCAATTGAGGCAAGAGAGATCGAGAAAGCAAATGACAGTGTCTTCAGGCAGCCCCACTCCAAGAAGGGTAAGCTGATGACAAAAACATCTCTCTACGAAAAGCCACAACAGTAATGCAGTATTAAAGTACCTGCAAAGGTACTTATATTTTATTTACATGGATGCCCTACATGCTTTGCTTATTGGCATAACAATCTTTATTGTGTTTGTCATACTTACAGCATATTTTCTTAAGACCGCTATATGTACCATAGGCTATAGCTACAAAGACAATTGCAATGGAGTTAAAAAACGGGTTGACCCTGATATGGGAATGGATGAAAAGAAGAGATGATACAAATACTGCTGAACAAATATTGGTAAAGAGCTTTCATCAACTCCTTTAAAAGCTGTAACTACAGCAAATTGGATAAAGCTTCCAATACAAGGGTATGTAATACAATATAGCATATTATAATATATAATAATGCAATATACAATAACATAATATATAATAATGCAATTATATATTATTTTGGTATATCATAATATGAGTAATCTAAGTAATGTAATACTAAAATATCTGTTAAATATAAAAAGAATAAGGAATAAAAAAATCCAAAATATTGTTCTATTAATATTTATAAAAAAATTGTGTATTTATGTTTATCATTCTTCCTTTATTCTTGGCATGGCTATTATTTCCCTTACCTGCAGGCCGAAGAAATCAAATGAGTGAGCTGGTCTAAGCACCAATGCTACATCAGCACCATGTCTTGTTCCACCTATTGCAATGATCTCTGTTTTTCCGGATACTGGTATGTGGCCGGAATCTGCTGCCATCATTGCACATTCAATAGCCACCTTGAAACCTTTTCCAAAAAGAGCCCGAAGTGTATCGGATATCACATCAGCACGACTTCCTCCTCCCAGGCGCTTTGATATTGCACGCTCCACTCCGGAAAACATATGAGACTGTGTCGTTACAACTACTCCAAGCTCATTGAGCCTTTTCAGTTTTTCCTCATCCATTTCCCATTTACCCCTCTCCTTAAGGCCGTATTGATGGCTCATTGCTATTATTTTTACTTCCAGGTCCTTGAAGGCCTCAGCTGCCACAAGCGCTGTCTGTCCACTTGTACTCGCAACGACAATATATCTAACATCAAGTTCAGCAGCTCTTTTTGCAGCGCTCCTCATCACTTCTTCTGTATTTTCTTTTCCTACACTGTCAAAATAGATAATGTCTTTATTCATGTAGATCACCACGATTTCCTGAACTCTGACCGGAAATCTCTTTCTTGTTGCACATACATTTCCTTCATAGATACAAACGATGCTCTTATCTATAAGACTGATGTTATATTAATAAAAGGGAGTTTACAATACCATATTTGAAAAAGGTGATCACTTGCCAGTAACAGACTATGATGATAACAATGTAAAGATCATTACAACAGAGATACAATCAGAGAATCCGGTATTGATAGAAGGTTTTCCCGGAATAGGTCTTGTGGGTAATATCGCAAGTCAGCAGATAATAGATGAGTTGAATATGAAATATATGGGCTCTATTGATTCAAGGCATTTTCCACCAATTGCAGTTCTTTATGAAGGGCTCATAAATATGCCTGTTAGGATCTATGAAAGCGTTGAGCACAATATGATTATGATTGTATCTGACATCCCTATAAATCCAGTGGTGGCCTATGATATAAGCAAGGCTCTTCTTGAATGGGCAAAATCCATCAATGTGAAGGAAATTGTTTCTCTTGCAGGCATTGCTACTATGAATGAGGAACATAAGGTGTTCGGAGCTGCAACCACTAAGGAGATGCTTGAAAGGATAAAGAATAAGGTCGAACTTTTCCAGATGGGTACAATTTCAGGTATCTCCGGAAGCATCATGGGAGAATGTCTTGTTCGTAACATACCTGCAATAAGCCTTTTAGGCTCAACCATGAGCCAGAACCCAGACCCCAGGGCTGCAGCCGTTGTGATAGATGTACTTAACCTCCTCTATGGTTTTGATATCAACACAGAGGGTCTTATCGAACAGGCCGAGAAGATAGAAATAGAGATGCAGCGCCTTGCTGAGGATGTGAGGACCACTGAACAGCCAGCAGGCACCAGGAAAGAGTTCCCGATGTATGGGTGATGGCATGGAATATGTTGCTTTGACAGGTATATCTGAACGTTTCATATCCGAACTGAAACAGAACAGGCTCCTAACTATTGAAATAAGAAGTCCACACAATTTTTTTGCGGCCCTTCACCTGAAGGCAGGAGATCTGCTTTTCCTGACACATACAAGTTCTGATGATCTTACAGCCGGGAGTATGGGTATAATAGCAAAGCTTATCAGACATCAGGTTTCCACTCATCGCGTTATGCAAAGTAGTGAGCTCTATTATGAGGAGCGTGAGATCACAAGCCTAAGACTGCAGCTTGACCCAAAATGCATTGCAAGGATGCGTAAGGTACTTAACAACACCCTGGGTGAAATTACAAAAGTAGATGCTGAAGAGATACCTCTTTACAATGCCAGATGATGGCAATCGCTCAATCAAATGTCGCAGGTATGTCTTTTAGTCCCTCTTCTATTTTTTCTGATAGTTCAAAGCAGATACCCAGTGGCAACTCTTCATCCCTGTACCCACTATGCTTCCTTGAGCCTTTACAGCCATAGGAAATACCCATGCCGCTCAATAAAGGCCGGGCAGTGCAATCCCCGCATATTGATGCAGCACCGATGGTCCCGGGTATAGTGCAGTCTCCAAAATGATATGCAAAAGCCTGTAATATCCTCATTGCCCTCTCTGGCAAGAGATATAGTAACATAATATCAAAGTATCCTTCGCTCTTGTGTAAAGGCTCAATTCTCAGCGATCGAAAATCTTTTTTAACTCTGGGAAGTGAATATATGGCCTTTTTTGCGATATTTTCATCCTTATATCTTCCGGAATCAATATAATAATCCACTGGGTCCACATCGCTTATTCCAAGGATATAATCTCCGGGTTTACATCTCTGGCCTTCTATAACAAAGCTCTCTCCAAATCTTGCCCTGTGCACAAGATCACAGTACAATAAACTTGATCCACTGCCCTTTTCATTGGAAAAAGTAACGCATACAGGCTCTCCTTCATCCATTAGTGACTGTATTTTCTGATACCTTAACCTGTTCACTGATCTTTCTCCTGGGTTTTAAGAGAGAATCTTTTCAAATCGCTGGCACATATGTGGACAATAAATGTTGTTCTGGGAGCCTGTAACCTCTCATACAGCCTGTTACCATATGCTCGGAACATTTAAGAGATACTTTATGTTCCTGATCAATGATCATAGGTCTCATTCTTTTGCAGCTCTTCACGCTTACTGCTCTTCAATGATTGCCCTCACGGTTGTAAATACTGGTCCACGGATATCTATCTTTTTCTTGTTGCTTGTGATATATCTCTGGGCAAGTGGTTCAAGGCGAATGTTAATCTCTGAGGGCACTTTAACTATCCTGGCCCTGGTCTCAACTGTTTTCTCATCATTTAATACAGCATTCTCGATTTCTTTTGCTGCCATGGCTGCAAATGCATCAAGGAACCTCACACCTGTCCTTGCAGAATGATTTTCAAGAACTTCTTTCCACTTTTTATTTTCGGGTATGCCCACGATATCACTATTATGCACCACTATCTCATTGAATACAGCCGGTCCGCAGAGCTTTGTTCCTTCCTCAGGCTCGATGACCCAGACCCTAATTCTCCTGTTGCCAACACTACCTTCCCACGCAGTAAACTCACAGGGACTGGTGTATGTAGCATATTTCTCACAAACAGCCGTTATTGCCTTTGCCATCTCTTTTCCAGGGGAGCTTTCCGGAACCTTGTCCACATAGATCATCCTTGCAAGCTCATTATCACTCATTTTCCATTCTGTGTATTGTGGTATCTGTGGGTATGTAAGTGAGCGGATGTCTGTTGCATCGTATAGTATCATTGCCAGCCTTTCAACACCAAGTCCAAGGTTCATAACAGGGTATGGTATGCCATATTGTGCAAGGGCGGTGGGTGAATATATGCCAAAGGTGGCTATCTCTATCCAGCCATCTGAATATTTTGTCTTAGAACCTACAAGATCAGGATGGTATGCAAAGACCTCTATCTGGGTATCGGGTACGTAGTACTTGCTACGTTTTTCATCGGCCCTGAACATGAACTTCTCAAAACCAAACTGAGATAGCAGAGCCTGAGAAACAGCTTTTCCATGATCAACTGTGACATTCTCATCCATAATTACACAGGAAGCTGAATGATATGTCATGAGCCTTGCAGCATCTTCATCCTGTTCTCTCCTGAAACAGCGGTCTATTGAAAAGAATGTGAAAGGAGGCTCTTCACGCTCCACAACAGATGCAAGGCTGATGAACCATCCAGAGGTCATATGACTTCTGAGTGTCTTTTTAGTTGGCAAGGGGGTTAGCTGCTTGAATTCCGGAAAAACCTGCTCGATCATTTCAACAACAAGTGAGTCTGAGATGCCTATGTTGTCAGCGATTTCGGTTACAAGGTCATCGCCTTCCACATCTCCCTTTTTGTATGCGTGCAGTATCTTTCTGATAGTCTCTATTGAATTATCATCTATGTTTCCAAGTATCCTCCTGATACTGCCTATACGCTCCTCTGATATGCCTACATTTGGTCTTGGAAGTCCTGATAGGTAGAAACATCTATCAAGTACTGCAAGTGCCTCGTGACTGAACTGTCTGTGTACCTCTCTTTCATCAACAATAATAGGGTTCATCATTTCCTCAAAACCCATTCTTAGATAGGCTTCACGAAGCCTTGAAATGGTATCATACACAGGATGTGCTTTTCCATACTTTATGGTCATATGCGGGTACTGTTCATTTAGTTCAGTTTTAGTGATATATTCCTTCCCCTGATTCCATGCAGCATCAAAATCCTCCAATGCTTCTTTTTTTATATTATCGGGATCGAATTTCATGTTTCTTCCTCTTGATAACGGTAAGCGGATCAATTGATCATTTTCTCAAAGTCCTTCATAGCCTTTTCCAGCTTCTGCTGGCGCATGGCGTTTGTAAGATCTCCTCTTGTCTTTTCTATAATGGACCTTGTTATATCGGTCTTATGCCTCAGGCCATGGGTCATAGCGTCAGGATAGTCAAACATCATCAGGCAGTTAGCTATCTTTTCCATCAGTTGCAGATGAACCTCTCCTTTTTCTGGGGTTCCAGCCCTTATCAGGTCGAGTATATGTCTTCTAAGCTCCCCGCTGACATCCCCAAGTCCGTTGAGGTATGCGATCTCACTGACGCACAGCTCATCGGGTCCTGGTATCAATAAGTTTTCTTTTTTGTTGCTAAGGATACTGTAAACGATCATGCATTCTGTGAACTCCTGCTGTGCATGTTCAAGGAATCCTGAATAATAGATGTCAGGATGGTCGTTTCGTAAAAAATGTGTTTTTTCAAGCATCTCACTTGTATCCATAATAAGAGACTTTGCCTCATCCATTTTATTTCGATGTAGGTTGTACATTGCACTTCTGCAATTGCGCACAATATTTCTGGAGATGATAATGGTATTTTCTCTGACTTTATCTTTCTCTTCAAGCTTATCTTTGATCCTGGAGGATATTTCACCGATCATTAAAATCCCTTTATCTATATTATGTCTTGTATAAACACTTTTTCAAAAGTATGTCAAAAAAAGAATTAAATATTTCAATATTGAAAGCCCAAGCTATTAATTGAAGCTTCAAAAAATATTTAAATAAATATTAAAGTTATTGTTCTGTGTTTTACTCGTCAACCGGGATGGTTTCGAGCTGGCTTGCTACATCCCATATAAGTGTTCTTGTGTGAACAGGGATGTTCGGGTCGTTGCTTATGTCCTCTAGAATGGATATACAGGATGAAGTTCTCAAAAAGAGTGGCTCATCCCCTTTGCTTAATGTTTCCAGGATTTCATTTGCAGAACGCCTTATATTCCTTGGTACTGAATTATCGTTTGCGATATATTCCAACTTTTGTTTGCATTCTTCAATGACTTGTTCAAAATTTGACATTAGGATCACCTTGATAACCTTAAAATTAAAATAGAGTTGCTTAGTTTATTCCTAAATAATTATATTCTATAAAAAGACTTTCATTGGTATATAGGTTTTGAGAAAAAGGAGATAACATGTCAAACCAAGATAATGATAACATACAGAAAATATCCCGGATGCTTGAGATAGGTGCCACTATGCTGGCACAACACTGCGATGCTTGTGGAGCTCCACTTTTCCGCTATCAAGGCCGTATTATGTGTCCTGTGTGTGAGGATGTTAACGACTCACGCAGCTCTTCCGGGAACGGATCAGCAAAAAAGATGCATTCTGACCCGGCGGATGTATCTTCCTCTGCAAAAGAGATAAAGGAGCATGTTGCGGCAAGTGTTCAAACCCCCTCTGTTGATAATAAAACCCTGGCTAGACCTGCAGTAAATCATGGATACAGCAAGCATTCAGACCCCCACGTTTCAGAGCTTGAAGATCTCATGTTCAGTAAAATGATATCTCTGGCACATGATATGCAGCATGAGAAGGATGTCCGAAGGATAGGGGAAAATCTGGACCTTATTGACAGGTGCATGGAAATACTTACGAAAATGAGTGAGAGGTTCTAACACTGGGTTCACTTACTTCCCTCTTTTTTTACTTACGCTTCTACTTTTTGTATTCGCTGCTGACCAATTCTCTTATTCTGGTCGCTGTCTTTGGTCCGATATTGCTGACCTGGAGGAGCTCCTCGTAACTTGCCCTGATCACAGCCTCTACTGAGCCAAAGTGTTCTAAAAGGCTGCGTGCAGCCTTTGGTCCTACATCCGGGATAGATGAGATGAGGTACTCCTGTTGCTGCGGCAGCATCGGTGCAGCTTTCTTTCCGTGAAGGTCAACAGCCCTTTTTTCTTCTCTTTGCTCCCTTTTTGCTATCTGGATAAGTAAAGAGGCAGTATCTTCCGGATCACGGGTATAGAATACAGATACCCCAAAGTCAAGCGCTATTGTAGATAGGGCACCATGGATGGCATTGGGGCTGATACCCCTGCAATTGAACAGGCTTTCCCCTTCGATGATAAATACAGGTTTTGCGTATGTTCTGGATAGGTTTGATATCTGCTCAAAGAGTTTTTTATCTATGATCGAGCTCACAAGGTCATGGCTTTCCTTTCTCTCTACTGCAATCCTGTCACTTAGTATGTAATCTGCCACTTCCATTGTCCGGACCATTATATGGGCACTTCTGTCAAGAATACGGGCAACCGAGCTTCTGATCTCTCTGTGGTCCACGACTATAGTTACTCTATCGTCCGGTTCATCGCCATCATATTCAAGAAGTGTTCTCTGCTCATCATAAAATACATTCTCTGTTCTTTCTTCAGAGGTATTGTCCTTTGTTTGTAACATTGAGCATTGCAACTCTCTCATATTACTTTGCATCTTCTTTTCTTTTGATCTGCTGCTCCAGTAATATGCTTCATCCCTTGTCTTTTTTGTGACAAGCACAACAACATGTCCCTGATGCTTTCTTCCAGTCCTGCCTTTTCTCTGGATGCTTCTTATCTCAGATGGTATGGGCTCATAAAAAATAACAAGGTCTGTTGAAGGGATGTCAAGGCCTTCCTCTGCAACGGATGTTGCTACAAGAACGTTATAATCTCCTGCCTTGAACTGCTCGATTATACTGACCTGTTGTTTCTGCGTCAGACCCTTATCCTTATATTTAGAACCCTGGCCAACGAATCTCACAGGCCTTATGCCATCAGTTTCCTTAATAGCATTTGTTATCATCTCTGCGGTGTCACGGTAATTTGCAAAGACTATCACCCTGGAAAGGGGATTTCCTGTAAGCTCATCTGCGATTATTCTTTTTACATGTTCGATTTTTGGATGCTCAATATCACAATCTTCAAGGCGTCTGGTAACCTGTCTTATGTATAGGTCCTGTGCCAGTCTTTTTGAAGCCTTGCTACCACTTTTTGACCCAGCTTCATTGTCAAGCCGGCTCATATACATGCGCAGCGATTCAAGTCCCTGGGTCTCAACTATTTCTACTGCATGGTTTACCTTCAAAATCTCTGCAAGCACAGATATTGCTCCGTAAACTGAAGGGTCCGGAAAGCCTCTAAGCTCACCCTGAAGTTTTGCCTGCAGGTTAAGTAGCTCTTTTTTTGACACTTGCCTGTGATTGTATACTGGATACCCGGTTTCTGAAAGTTTACTGAACCTATCATCAAGTACTTTGTCAAGCAATTGCTTGATCTCCATCATGCCTGAAGGCAGGTCTATACGTACCCACTCGATATCTTTTTTGTGTATATATGGTGTAACATCTTTGTCAGATTCAGTTTTAACAGCAACAGACTCTATATGCAGAGACTGGCAGACCTCTGCTACCTTCTCCTGTGAGCTTCCTGGGCTTGCTGTAATTCCCAGACATAGAGGATATTTTCCACTTTCAAAATACTTTTCTGCGATATATGTGTAGGCATAATTCCCAACGGCACGATGTGCTTCATCAAAAGTTATGTGCGTAACATCATCAAGACTTATTCTCCTTGTCAGTAGATCGTTCTCGATAACCTGAGGGGTGGACACTATAACTTTTCCTGAGTTCCACATATCCGTTCTCTTTGCAGGACTAACACTTCCTGTAAAGGTAAGCACTTGTTCTTTCGGAAGTTCAAGCACAGATCTGAAAAAAGATGCATGCTGCTCCACAAGTGGTTTGGTGGGGGACAGTATCAGCACCTTTCCTCCATACTTCTCAAGTCTGGATATCATAACAAGCAGGGCAATGACTGTTTTTCCAAGCCCTGTTGGAAGAACAACAAGTGTGGACCCATCAAGGGCCTTACCTGCCAGATCAAGTTGATATAGCCGTTGCTCTACGGCATTTGATCTGATCAACGGGTGTGTTATATATTCCGTCATGAGTGTGCCCTTGGTTTGCAGAATCTATAACTTATGGGCTTTTAAAGCTAAGCAATGTAGGGTGAAAGTATTGGGATATGGTCCGTATATGTTCAAAGGAGTGTTCAGAGTGCCTCGCCGGCACTCTCAAACTCGCTATCTCCGTAGATCAGCCCATACAGCAGATCAGCGATATTATCCACAGGAACACGAATCTGTTTCATACTATCCCTGTCCCTTATTGTGACAGTGTTGTTCTCAACGGTGTCGTAATCTATGGTAACAGAGTATGGAGTTCCTATCTCATCATTTCTCCTGTATCTTCTACCAATGGTACCCGAATCATCATAGGCCACAAGTAATCCTTTTCTTTTGATGCTTGCTTTGATATCTCTTGAAGGTCTGATCAGTTCATCCCTTGTAAGAAGGGGGAGCACAGCCACCTGTACCGGAGCGACCTCATTTTTGAATCTCATAACAATCCTTGCATCCTCATCTACTTCTTCCTCTGTCCTCCACTTCTCTTCTTCAAAGGCATGCTCCATTGTTGAGTAGAATATCCTGTCTATTCCATAGGAAGGTTCTATCACGTGGGGTATGATATTCTCACCACTTATCTTGACAGTTTCTTCTGTAAAATCCACCGCCTCTTTTGGCACCTCAGCTTCCTCACCATCGATAATGATGGTGATCCTGTCCTTCTCCAGTTCTTCCTGCCTCATAAGTTTTAGCGCTTCTGCAACATCCTTTGCTTTACCTTTAAAAAGAGGTCCAAGTTTACTCATATCTGGCTTGACTACAAAGCTCCTTACAATCCTGGGCTCGGTATACTCTCTATAGATAGATAGCTCGGTATTACTTATTGAAGCATGTGCCTTTAGATCGTAATCGGTCCTGTCTGCAATACCAACAACCTCTACCCAACCAAACCTTGCAGTCTCTATCTCCGCGTCCCAGCAGTCAATGGCATAGTGTGCCATCTCGTCTTTTTTATGCTGTCTGAATCTTAGTTTATCAGATGCTATTCCTATGCGTTTTAAGAAATAATCTGTCAGTCCTATCTGATAGGCAAGGAACTCATGGGCTATTGTGCCTCTTCTGACTGCTTCACTGAGTGTCATGCTTTCCATAACTCCAGTGTCCTGTGCCTCGTCTGAATAGAGATTGACTGATGTAGCTGCAAATCTTTGGAAATTGGGGTGTTCCTTGTTTGAAGGGTCAATAAAAATCTCTGCTTCTGCCTGAGTAAACTCTCTTAATCTTATTACTCCTTGTCTTGGTGATATCTCATTTCGATATGATTTTCCTATCTGGGTTGCACCAAAGGGAAGTTTATCACGGTAAAATCGGGCAAGTCTCATAAAGTCTACAAACATTCCCTGGGCGGTCTCAGGACGCATATATCCCTGCCTGCCTGAACCTGGTCCAATATTTGTTTTGAACATGAGGTTGAACTCGTATGTTTTCCCAAGCTCTCCTCCACATTCGGGACATTTTACACCATTCTCAGCTATTACTCGGTCAAGTTCTTTTATGTGCAGTCCATCTGCACAGGTAACTATGTCATCAACCAGATGGTCTGCCCTGAAAGCCTCTTCACAGCATTTACACTCACATAGTGGGTCTGAGAACCCACCAACATGTCCGGAAGCAACAAAGACCTCTTCTATCCCTATGGTGGGTGCCTCTATCTCCATGTAGCCTTCATGGATGACATAGATCTCCCGCCATATCTGTTCTATCCTGCGTTTAAGTGTGCTCCCAAGGGGCCCATAATCATAAAAGCCTGCGGTTCCTCCATATATCTCAAAAGATTTCCATAGGAACCCCCGACGTTTTGCCAGCTCAATTACTTGCTCGTATCTGTCCATAGATAAGCCTCTATATTATTTGTATTGTAGTTGTGTAAGCAATGGAACGATCTTATTGCTATGACTCCATATACCCATTACATTTAATTTTAACGAAAGGCTTTAAAATGCAGCATGCACAAAGATAGCTATTTCATGTTCTCAAAAGCTTTTACAGATGCCATTATGCTTATATATATGTTCATATATTTTTATGTTTGAGCAAGATCTGATATTTATCAAATCATATCATATCGTACCACCATCTTATATGATTACGTTTGTCATTTCAACACAGGTCTTGCTCATTTTGTTCTTATTAATGCTTTGGACGTTTCTATGTAAACCTGCTTTGTCTGAAGATAATAACATTTTTTGTAACTATTCAGCCTACCATTTCAGCCGATTGACGCGGATTCGATAAGATTCGAGGTATTGGGTCCTAAATTAATTCAAAAACAAAAAGCAGGCAATCGGCACATTTAATATAAAATAGTCATACATTATTTACATATAATTTTTTTAACACAACGGCGATGATGTTGATTCTACCAGGCTGAATAGTTACTATTTTTTAACTGTATCAGTGATATTCCTATTTGAAGAGCAGGGTATTACTGAAAATATAGATACCTAATAAAATAAAGTAACTAATAAAAAAGAAGTATTTGTGGGAATAAAGCAAAACCCCTATGTTTCCACTGGAAAACGATCATTCCGGTCCAATTACTTCCTCTACTGTCATTCCCTGGTGAACTATCTTGGAAATGTCTGATACCAATTTTGTCGGGTCATCTGACTGGAATACATTCCTTCCGATTGCAACTCCCTTCCCGCCGGCCTCCAATGAACCATATATCATTTCAAGAAGGTGTCTTTCTGTATCCATTCGGGGACCTCCTGCTATTACTACAGGTACAGGACAACCACTGACAACCTCTTTGAATGTATCGATATCCCCTGTATAGTTTGTCTTGACAATATCAGCTCCCAGCTCTGCTCCTATCCTTGCTGCATGTTTTACATACTCAACATCATGCTCGGAGGTAACCTTGGAACCTCTTGGGTACATCATGGCAAACAATGGCATACCCCATTCATCACATTTACGAGCTACATAACCCATGTCCTGAAGCATCTGAGCCTCATCATTGGCACCGACGTTGACATGGATTGATACTGCGTCAGATCCTATTTTTATAGCTTCCTCTATCTTAGTGACAAGGACCTTATGATTAGGATCGGGTCCTAGTGAAGTGGAAGCTGAGAGGTGTATGATTAGACCTACATCCTTGCCATATCCTCTATGTCCATGTTTTGGCAGCCCCATGTGTCCAAGAACTGCATTAGCACCACCTTCAGCGACCTTGTTCACAGCTATTGGGAGGTCTATTATACCTTTAATTGGTCCTGCGCCAACACCATGGTCCATGGGTATTATTATGGTGTTGCCTGTGTTGCGGTCGAAGATCCTTTCCATCCTGACTGATTTACCAATTTCGCTCATGACTTGGACATTGCTCTTATTGTAGATAACACTAACGAAAAAACATTTTATATTTCAGAGGTTCTCATGCTGATATTTTCCAGAGTAACCTTCTAAAAGTCCACTTTTAAGTTCAAAGAACAATAATTGTATAACCCTGGCATTCCTTTTTAATTTGAATCCATAAGGATTGTGAACTACAAGCATTGATTCACTTCTTCCCTTGTATCCGGAGTCCCATACAGCTGTTCCTATATTTGCTCCACATCTTAGAAGTGAGGACCGTGGTCTGGCAATAGCTGCAAGGTCAAGGGGAATGTTCACGATCTCATTGAAAGTTATCTTGTATGCTCCGGGTCCAATATAAACCCATCCATCACTATCGAATTCTATATTCTCTGTTGAAGGTGTTCTTCTCTCGCTGTTGTCAAAGTCGATCGATCCTGAGCTACAGAATTTTTCTATGCTTCTGAGCGTAAGTTCCACACTGTTTGGCTGAACCTGTTTCAGGGAGTCTATCATGTTCTTTACAAGTGGTACTTCACAGTGGATCAATGGCAGAAGCTCATTTCTTGACAAGAGGGACATGCATTTAGATTTGCATGCCAGGATAATATCCTTTTGGTCTTTGATATTGTTGCAAATCACATGATCTTGCTAATGTTGTGTCCTGAAAAAGAATATAAGATCAGATCTATTATATACAAATGTGTTTATATTGGGACATACTTATGTGCTACAATAAGCAAAAGCCTATATTTTATATATGTTAGTGAAAATATAACATTAGTATGTATTAACATATTATAAATTATAATTTTACTTATCTTAAATAATTTATTTAAATAATATTTGTTAGGACAAAAACATTTGCTTGTATGTAGGAGTGTATAAAAATTGAGAAGCACTGATCTTGTTAAGTATGGGAACAGACCTGAGATCATGTTCCGTGTTAGTTTAAGTTCGGATGGTACAACCTATCAGAAGGAGATATCTCTTGTATTTCCAAAGTACGTAAGTGCAGACCTTCCTCGCTATAAAGAGGAATATATGTCCAGAACCATGGAATGCAATCCACAGGAAAACAGATGTTCATTCTCTACAGAGAGTTGATATGATACTCTCTTGTACTATTTTTTTATATATTCGATGCTGTTGAATTTTTAACATTGTAATCAAATAAAGTAATATATGTGTCGTTTTTCCCATCAAAGCATAGAATATATCACTTCTTGTGCTCTTGGGCTGGCCATAATCTATCAAGAAGGTTCAGTTTCCCTACACTTTGCAACTTCTTATATATGAGCTCCCATGAACAATCCCTGTCATCATAAACTTCACATTTTCCACTCATCGAACCACCACATGGTCCATTTAGAAGCTGTTTGGGACATTGTCCTTTAGGACATATTCCTCCAAAGCAGTGGATAACACAATCACCGCACATGGCACAAAGGTCTGGAATCACCTCTCCCTGCGATCGTCCTCCCAGTGAATCTGTATTGTTTGATGGATAGACTGGCAGATCAGCAACCCTGGATACGGTGGAGACTCCGCTACCGCATGCCATTACAAGAATAGATTTTGCCTCTTTTATGGAAGGGTTCTTTTCAATGAGGGAACCAAAGGATTCCACGCTGCAGGCGGCGCTAGGGATGACCCATCCTGCTATGTGTTTTCCTTCTTCCTCAAGAAGCCTGCACATCCTAAGTACCTCCGGCTCGCCACCAACATGCAGCTTTGCAGCACAGGCATTGCAACCAATGATGAAGATGTCATCTTCGTACTGCAGCAGTTTCAGTATCTCTTCAAAAGGCTTTGCAAATGATATTATCATAGTTACCTCTGATATCGCTGACGCACGTCCATATCATTTTCAAGGACATCAGCTATCATCTTGGCGATGAGCGGAAGATCGCGTGCCTGGTATGAGAGCTTGCTGACCAGCTTCTCAAACTGCAGCAGAGTGCCGATTATGAGCAGGTCTGTTTGTTGTGTCTCGTGCGAGACCGCATCACGCTCAAGGGCGGCATCACCTCCTCTTGCCAGCATCTCCTGCTTGATTATCAAAGCTTCGGTAGTGGTGATGTTGTTCACCCGTAGCACCTTGCTCACTGTCTTGTTTTTCATGACCCTGGCACCGGTGCCTGTGACGCCCATATTTTTCATTAGATACACTGCATCATCGGGGTGGGTAATGTCTGTGATCTCAACTCCAAAGTCACCATTTCTCACAACGGACTGTCTTTTTCTCATTGCCATTGCAACTTCAACTACGTCCTTTGTCTCAGGGATGTCATGTGTCCTGATAATATGTGCTCCTTTGTGCACTACTATCGCTGCTGCTGCAAGGCTGCCATATAATCTTTCAGCCGCAGGTTTGTGCAGTACAGCATCGATACACGATTTCCGTGAAATGGCTGCAAGCAGAGGCTTTCTGAATACTCTGAGGCTCTCGAACTGGTCCATTGTCTCAAAATCATATATGGGATTCTTTTCAGGTACCCATTTTCCAATCGCAGGGTCAAGTATCATTTTATCTGTGTCTATTCCCCTTGAATCGGCCCGATCAATTATAGATGCCAGGGAACGCATAACAGCTTCCATCCCAATAACGTCTCCTGGTCTCTCCTTGGAAGCCATTACCACGGCAGGACTATCATTTTCTGCAATCACATCTATCATATGCGTGTCAGAAGTGAAGCCTGATACATCATTTACTATGTCTGCTCCATGTTTTAATGCCTCGTCCGCAACAGATGAGTACACTGTATCAACTGATATGAGGGCATCAATGTTATCTTTCAGTATGCCCAGTGCAGGGATCATACGTTCAAGCTCTTCTTCTTTTCCAACGACAGGTTGTGCAAGGGGCCATGTTGAACGTGCGCCTATGTCTATTATACTTGCACCTGCATCAACCATTTTGTGTGCAACCTCAAGAACAGAATCGTTACTTACCACAGAGCCCTTGTAAAAGGATTCCTTGCTGAGGTTGATGACACCCATCAATCTTACCGGGTGCTCATCACCAACTTTCAAGCCGCATATATCAACATCAACAAGCATTATTCAACCTGGTAGTGTTATTTCAGGGTTATAGGGTCCACTTTAAAAGGTATTCTATTAATAAAATATAAATGTGCTTATCAGCCATTTCTGGCTGCCATTAGCACATGCTCCATAAGGATAGCTATGGTCATGGGCCCTACACCACCAGGTACCGGGGTTATAAGTGATGCCTTCTTAACCACATTCTCATAATCCACATCTCCATAGACCTTACCCTCTTCTTCAGTGATACCAACATCAAATATTACTGCACCATCTTTTATCATATCTGCTTTTATAAGATGTTTCACTCCGGTGGCAACTATCAGTATGTCAGCATCAAGAGTGAACCTCTTCAGGTCCTTTGTGTAAACATGGCATACGGAAACAGTTGCGTTCCTGTTAATAAGCATTGATGCCATTGGTTTTCCAACAACATTGCTATGTCCCACAACAACTGCATGCTTGCCCTGTATAGGGACCTTATATTCTTCAATTGCCCTTATTACTCCTTTAGGGGTGCAGGGTACAAGCCATTCATCTCCTATGAGTAACCTTCCCATGTTATGTGGGTGAAATCCATCTGCATCCTTGGAAGGATCAATGGCAAGCATTGCTGCCTTTTCGTCAAGGTGTGTCGGAAGGGGAAGCTGAAGAAGGATTCCATGTATATCCTCTCTGGAGTTCAGGTCTTTGACCAGCCTTATGAGCTCATCTTGGGTGGATGAAGCTGCCATCTTATGGTCCTCTGCATGTATGCCGACCCTTTCACATGCCTTGTGCTTGAGGCGCACATACATTCTGGATGCAGGATCATCGCCTACAAGTATGGTAGCAAGTCCGGGTATGATAGTTCTTTCTCTTTTAAGGAGTTCCACATCATGCCTTATTTGTTCTTCGATCCTTTTGGACAATGCCCTTCCATCCATTTTCCTGGAATCGTAGTTCTCTTCTGCCATAGTGTTAACACCTGTGATCCATTTCAATTCAGGACCATATTTCTTCCATCAGTTCTTGTATATAGGAAATCCACTGCAAAGCTGTTCAACATCAGAGTTGATACTGTGGAGGACCGTATCATCGTTGTGGTTGTTTATCACATCGGAAATGAATACTGCTATATCTCTCATTTGATCTTCCTTCATTCCACGGGTCGTGATGGCAGGTGTTCCGATACGGATCCCGCTTGTTACAAAAGGACTTCTTGTCTCAAAAGGGATCGTGTTCTTGTTAAGTACAATACCGGCCTTGCTCATAGAGGCCTCAGCTTCTTTTCCGGTCATGTCGAACTTGTTGAGGTTTAATAGCATTACATGATTCTCTGTTCCACCAGATATGATATCAAACCCATGCTCTTTAAGCTCTGTTGCAAGGGTATTTGCGTTTTTGACCGTCTGGTGCTGGTCTGATATGAACTTATCTCCCATGGCCTCTTTGAATGCCACAGCCTTTGCGGCGA
>PXAV01000160.1 GCA_003565715.1 Methanosarcinaceae archaeon | reverse complement strand
AGCTGTGGTCTGGTTTTAGACCGTGACCACAATGCCGCTATCAACATTCTCAGATTGGGATTGCAATCTGTCGGTATCGAATCCGTAGAAGCCCACGGTCTTTAGACGTGGGAGCAGTCACATTAAATCGGATATTTAATGAGAGGTCGTTCACAGATAGGAGTATAGCATTTCCATGGCTTTTTTTTCCTCTTCCCCGCCACACTTGTTTGCAATGTCACCATATGCTTTTATGAGCCTGAGGTATTTCCCTTCACCTGTTATCTGATACCTTGTTGCATGTATGCATGCTTCTATCACAGCAAAAAGCCCTCTGTTTGGTGCTCTTATTAGACATTTATTTATGTGTGTTCTGAGGGGTATAAGTTCAGTGACCATTGATTCAGAAGTAAGTTTTGTATTTGTACATTCAAAAGCTATCCAGGACTGTGAGTTTTTCAGGGCTGTAAAAGTCCTTCCATTATAACTGATACTTTCAAACTCCTTATCCTCAATGTCCGAAAAAGTGGAATTTACAAACACAAGGGGGTCCCATATTATATTTGCAACAAGTATTTTTTCTGTGAGCACGTTGTCATAAGTAGTAGAGCCTTTAAAAAGACGTATGAAAAGTTTATCTTTCTTTCGGATTATTCCCATTGGGGCTGCATTTGATGCCCAGCCTCTTATTGTTGTTACTATTGTTTCAGAGATTCCTTCATAAATTCCAAATGTATCAAGATCAATTTCTCCTTTCATCAGAATCTAACTCCGGTCAGCATTACAATAAAAAGGCCCGCAATAATTATATCTGCAGTAGAACCAGGATTGATCTTTTTTTCCAGAAGTTCTTTGTCCAGATCCTCTATCAGCGGTAATATATTATTAAAATCCACATTTTCATCTTTCATTTTCTCAATTATACTTTTTGCTTTTCCTGAAACATAAATAGCAGTTTCATAATCGTATTTTGTACTTATGAATGTGTCAGGATTCTGGGAAAGCATCTTAAGATATACAAAGACTATCACATTATTGATATCTTCTTTGAGATTTTGAAAATATATTCTTCCTTTCATACAGTCAATGAGCATCTCCGAACACAGAGCACATCCCTTAAAGCAGTTGACCCATTCTCTGGCTATAAGATCATATCCTCTTGCGATTTTCATGAGCTCATAAAGGGTTATATCCTTTTCTTTTACTTCATCAATGGCAGATCTCTTAAGCAGATCATATTCTTCAACAGGATTCACTCTGACGCCTGCGGCTTTAAAACAACTGTAAAAATCAACAGCATCTTGGCTATTGGTATTACTGACAATCTCAAATGCAGATTCTGTCAACTGTTCAATGGTAAAAGTATCACCATCCCGAAGTATCCTTCCGGCAGCCATTACAAGTGGAATGAGAAGTATCAATGCACCAAAGTGTGTGTTACCTCCTTTCTGCCACCTGGCGCTTTCTATTACAGCACTCCTTATATATCTTCCAACACCAGTGGCATTTGACGATGCCTTCTCTATCACAGGGTGAACAGCAATAGCTGACGATAAGAAATGTTCATAACGTGTATCCTCGTAGTCATGGTATCTGTCGATGTTACCGGGTTTTGGATTTGCTGACACTTCTAGGCACATTGCAAGTTGTGTACATCTTGCTATATATGATGCAAGGCTATGATCTCCTGCATCTATTGTGTAAGCTGTTTTGTTCATTGTGCCTATTTTTCTTGATCATTTAGCTGATGTCTGGATCTTAAGATTATATGGTCAGCAAGCTCTTTTTTAAGGCGCATGTACTCTGCATCTGATACGCCAAGGGTTTGGAGCACTCCATCCCGCAGAAAACAAGGTTTTGATATCTTACAGCACCAAACAAGACTTCCAAAACAGGTACTGTCACCATATTCAAGCATAGTCCCTCTTGCAAAGTCAATTTTTGTATCTGCGAAATCCTTTGTTGTATAGCCCAGCTTGCTGATATTATGGTGCAGAGGACAAGGTTTTACAGGGAGGCAGCAGAATGTAAGGCCTCTTAGGTCTCCCTCACCTCTGCAAATATGCTTTGGTGCATTATACCATCCCATCTCATGCTGTTGCGCGACTATATCCCTTACAAGACCTGCAACAAGCCCAGGATCCTGGATAACTCCTCTGGCAACAGACACCATATCCGCACCTCTTGCGAACATATCTTTTGCACTCTTTAAATTATTAACAGAGTTATTACATATAAGGAACATTCCAGTGGAGTCCCTTATTTCTTTTATTAGCTTCAGATCTGCTCCAGACCCCTCTTTCATTGCATCCAGGTGCAATATATCAGCACCTGCTGCTTCTACCATTCTTATAAGCTCTATGTCATCCACAACATTTGCCCTGACTTTAACAGACAGCACAACTCCTGTAGCCTTTATCTGCCCTATCCATTCACAGAGCTTTGGGAGTTCATTTAAAAGAGCCTGACCTGCACCTACACCAGTCATTTCTTCCTGCCTACAATGGGCATCAAGCTCCAGGATAGCACCTTTTCTGTATAAGAGCTCTCCAGCTTCTATAAGTGGTCCTGGGGATGAACTTCTTATATTTATACCGACGACAGGTCCTTCTTTAACAGATTCTATCTCATTTGAGATAAGCTCAAGTGGTCTTTCAGACAAAAACTCTTCTCTGTCCCTTGCTACCATATCAGATGCTGCTTTCTGAGTTGCAGTATCCATATTGTATCCACCAAGTATCACAAGTCCGGCAGCATTAGCACGCTCATTTGCAAACCTACTATCTGTTATTCCTCCCATAGGAGCCAGAGCTATGGGATTTCTGAATAATATGTTTTTGACCTTAATATTGAAATGAGTATCATCTTGATCTTCAGACACGTTTTAACCTCAGGTAAATCTTAGTTAATGAGTATGTAGTTGAATAAAGGGTGATTCTTTTATTAATATAACGATGTATTTTAAACGTTTTACTTAGGTTTGGATGGGATGAACTATTGCATGATGTATTCACATGCATCAAACATAGAAAAAGCTATATTTATATATTCCTGCATTACATATGTTCTATATTCAAATGTGGAGGTATTCTATGGACTGTATAGTATGTGGTATTGAAAGTGATATGAAATATTGTGATGAATGTGGCAAGGTTATGGATGAACTGGTAAGGACCATTGGGGAGAAAAGATGGAGTGCAATAGATGATTGTTCTTTTATTTATCCAATGGTTATCAGGGTTGCCAGGGGCGAACTTACTATAAATGACCTGGTAAATGCGCTAGAGGTAGAAGACTGATATATGCGATTCTTTTGCATGGGCATTTAAGGCTTGCCTTTGAAGGAGTATGATATCTACAGTAACTATTTATGATCTATATTTGCCAAAAAGATATCTGAATCTGATTATTAGTGATATACATTCTAAAGTGGCAATAAGAACCTACTCTTTTTTACACAGCCTATATTGGCAGGGATGTGGCAATATTTTTTTATTGTCTGCTCTGCTAACATTTGGGATGTAGAAAATGTATTATAGTAAGAAGTAGGTTTCTATCCACCTTATTTGAATCTATATATATTGCATGGAAAAGAGGAAAATTTATGTCATTAGAAAATCCATTTGAAAATTCAAGAAAACAGTTAGCAAAATGTGCCGATATTCTTGGGCTGGATGAAGGCGTACATGAAATGCTAAGGCATCCCATGCGCGAGCTTCGTGTAACACTTCCGGTTCGTATGGATGATGGAAATATTAAAGTCTTTGAAGGATTCAGGATACAGTATAACGATGCAAGGGGCCCTACAAAGGGGGGTATAAGATTCCATCCTGAAGAGAACATTGATACTGTAAGGGCACTTGCTGCATGGATGACCTGGAAGTGTGCAGTTGTGGATATACCACTTGGTGGTGGCAAGGGTGGTGTGGTCTGCAACCCTAAAGAGATGTCAGAAGGTGAACTTGAACGCCTAAGCCGCAAGTATATTTCCAGTATCTCACAGATAATTGGACCAAGAAAAGATGTCCCTGCTCCGGATGTTTATACCAACCCAAAGATAATGGCATGGATGGTAGACGAGTTCTCAAAGATATCTTCATCCAATCAGCCAGGTATTGTCACAGGCAAGCCTTTGACAATAGGTGGATCACTGGGGAGAGGTGATGCTACTGCCAGAGGAGGACTTTATACTGTCCGTGAAGCTGCAAAAGCATTAGGTATAGACCTAAATGATGCCAGAGTAGCTGTACAGGGATATGGAAACGCAGGTTATCATGCAGCCAAACTCGCAAAGGAAATGTTTGGATGCAAGATAGTAGCTGTTACCGACAGTAAGGGTGGTGCAATGAACATGGATGGCATGGACCCTGAGCTTTTGTATGAGCACAAGATGAAGACCGGATCTGTTGCAGACCTGCCAGATACCAGTGCCATAACTAACGATGCAATCCTTGAGCTTGAAGTGGATGTTCTCATACCTGCAGCCTTGGAGAACGTAATCACAGAAAAGAATGCACATAAGGTAAATGCAAAGATAGTTGCTGAACTTGCTAACGGTCCAACCACGCCTGCTGCAGACGAGATACTT
>PXAV01000060.1 GCA_003565715.1 Methanosarcinaceae archaeon | reverse complement strand
AGTTCAATGAGAAGTTCAGTAGGTCCAACACATCATGATACTGAAAACGTAGAGAATACTGCAACTTCAATTCAAAAAGTGACACCTGGTCGTACAATTACATTTGATATATCTGCCAATGATGGACCTGTGATGCAAATCAGTTTTGATGCTAAGACAAATGAAGGAAATGTTGTATCCAATGTACAAACCCTGAGAGAAAGACCTGATGATGTACCTGAACCAGATGGGAAGAATTACAGGTATCTCAATATGGGTGTTGGAAGAAGTGGTACTATCAGTCAAGATACTGCGGATAATATTTTAATTTATTTCCGTGTATCAAAAGATTGGGTTGAGCAGGAAAACATAGATGAAACCACTATTAGAAAAGAAAAGTATGAAAATGATAAATGGAACAAATTGCCTACTGAGCAGACAAATGAAGATGATCAATTCTTATATTTTGTTGCTGAAAATACAGGATTCTCAATATTCAGTATCAATGCTGATGAGTTAAGTGATGAGGAGATAGTGCCAGAACCAGTGGGAGAGCCTGAAATGGAGTCTGAACCCTTAGAAGAAGCAGTTGAAGGGGAATTCCCAGTGACTATCATATTAATCGCATTATTAATGATTTCAGTGGTAGCGTTGCTAGGTATCAAATACAAAAACAAATAAAAGGATGAGTTATACATTCATCCTTTTTACTTTTTTAATTATAGTTATATTTTTCAATCTAACAAAAGTTATTTTATTAAAAAATAATAAACTAGTTCTACCAGAAATTAAAGCAAGTTACATTCCGGTTTTTTCCATACACTGTTGATATTGCTGTTGATGTTTTGAATATAAAAATCATAAAATCAAATCAATTGTTTTTATGGAACTCAATAATAGTTCATATCTTGTTCTACTCAAATTTATTAGCATAACAAAAAAGTGTAGTAATAAAATAGTCCCGGCCGGATTCGAACCAGCGTCTTCGGCTCCAAAGGCCGGAAGGATTGACCACTACCCTACGGGACTACATTGGTTAGCTGAATAAATACATACTAATACTTATTTGTTATGCAGCAAAGCAGGGTTTTCATCACATTGCGATGATGAGTGTGAGGAGGTCCTTGTCGTCAAGGACGTGGTCCAGGCCTGCTCTCTGGCCGGGGTGCTTTGCGGAGTTGCCCCATACCTGGGCATATCGGAACTTTCTTTTGAAATCGCGGTGCAGGTGCTCACAGACATCTCCGACTGTAACGCCTCTGCGAACGATCAGGGGTTCCTCCATATCTGCAGGTCCTCCCTGGGGTTTGAGGTATATCCTGATAAAGTCCAGGGCTTCAAATATGACCTCCTTTACAGCCTCAAGGTTCTGTTCCTTATCAGCTGATATGTATGTTGCATCAGGGTACTCTGACTTGCATTTTTTAAGCACGTACTGGTCAGCCATATCCACTTTGTTGACCACGGTCACAGCAGGTATGTATACCCTGTTGCCCATGATGACATCTATCAACTGGTCCACATTTATATGGTCCCTTATAAGCACATGGGCATTGTGTATCTTATAATCACCAAGTATCGCTTTTATAAGATCCTCTGAAAGCTCAAGTTCCTTGGTGCTGCTGACAGTGACACCACCCCTGTCCTGCCTTTTGATAACCACATCAGGTGCTTTCTGGTTCAGACGTATGCCTGCATCATACAGCTCCTGTGTGAGCACAGCATGGTGGTAGTTCTGGAACACATCCAGCATGAAGACTACAAGGTCACAGTTCCTGACAACAGAAATAACCTCTCTACCGCGGCCTCTTCCACTTGCAGCACCCTTTACAAGTCCGGGTACGTCAAGGATCTGGATGGTCGCGTTGTTATAATCAAGCACTCCGGGAATAACGTCAAGGGTTGTGAACTCATAGGCACCCACCTCTGAATTCGCATCGGTCAGCTTGTTGAGAAGGGTGGACTTTCCCACAGATGGAAATCCTACAAGTGTGACCGTGGCATCTCCTGACTTTCTCACGGAGTATCCTTCGCCACCACCTTTACTTGCAGACTTCTTGACAACATCATCACGCAGACGTGCAAGCTTTGCCTTCAGCTTGCCTATGTGATGTGATGTTGCCTTATTGTAAGGAGTTTTTTTGATCTCCTCTTCTACTTCCTGTATATCCTCATGTATTCCCATTTGCAACCTACCATAACGTCAAGATAAAAAAGATTTTCCCGAATATCAACGATCGAATATCAATGACAGGACTTAAAGTCAAAAGGATGATATTATCCTGCCGGTCATCTCATAGGTATTAATTCCTTCAGGAAGGCGCTTTTTAAAATCCACTGAGCCAAGCACATCCAGAAACATCTGTATCTCTTTTATATGTACAAGGTCCTTCCTTATCACAAGATCAAACTCATCCTCACAGGTCTTTATAAATCCAAGGCCTGCTTCCTCTGCCATGGCCCGCAGTCCAAAACCCAGGTCTGCTTTTTTACTTTTTACAGCATCACATACAGATCGATGCGTCTTTGAACCGGAATTGTATCCTTTTATCTGTGATGTCAGCTCAGTCCATGCAATTCCTCTATCCTCTGCCAGTTTCCTAAGCTCCCTATCAAGAATGGTCCTGGTCCCTGAGCCACGGTTCCTGTTGATGAACTGCATCTGTGTTATATCCTCAAGTCCATGCACCGGTCTGTCCTTATTGAATATAAGACCAAGCTCCCGCCTGTAGCCTTTGACAAGCACAACGTCTTCAAGTCCCATCCTTTCAATTACAGATGCATTGTACTTCCCGTTGCCATCGATCATGTTAACACATGCAATATCTGTAGTTCCGCCGGAGATGGCCGTAAATCCTGCACTTGAACCCATATAAAGTGTTCTGAACACAAGGCCTGTCATATCCTCTATAATATCAATTCCCGGGCACTGGCCTCCCACCAGCATAAGGTCAGGCTCCATGACATTGCCAAACAAAGTGACCTCCACCTCAGAGCCAGCTTCTATATACTCTGTATGTGCCCGTATCTCAATGGTGCCATCTGCCTCAGAAAGCGTTGTTATTGCTCCGGAGGTCTTATCTGCAGGGTAGGCTCTGCCCCGCACAAGGCCTACTGGTAACAATTCCTCTCTTCCGCCAGAGCGGATGCCTGTTCCCATTGTGGCTTTTATCTTTGTCTTAAAAGAAGGTCTGACCCCAAGGGAGTTATAGATAACAGGTGCAACGAACTCATTGAAAATAATAAGTGCAGATGTCGGATTCCCTGGCAGTCCTATGGTTGGTACTTCACCTATCATTCCTATGACCACAGGTTTTCCGGGTTTGATAGCGATCCCGTGGGTGAGTGTCTCACCCTTGCGCTCGATTATCATGTACATGATATCTCCCACCCCGGCAGAAGTGCTGCCGGAGGTCAGGACAATATCACATTCCATGACCGCTCTGTCAAGGGCCTGCTCCATCAGTGTTTCATCATCTTCGACTATATCATATATTCTTGGAGTTGCACCGCATTCTTTAATGGCTGCAGCGATCGCATAGGAATTGGCATCATATATCTTCCCGGCCCCAAGTTCACTACCAGGTTCTATAAGCTCGCTGCCAGTTGATACGATACCCACAAGCAATTGTTTGACATGTACATCTTTAACGCCTATGGAAGCCAGCACACCGATCTCACGTGAGCCAAGGGGGGTGTTCCTGCGCAGTATCCTCTGGCCTTTCATGATATCGCTCCCGGCACGCATTATGTTCTCACCTATATGCACTGGCTGGTACACAAACAGATCATTACCTTCCTGTTTTGTGTTCTCAACCATCACAACGGCATCAGCGCCATCTGGTATAGGCGCACCGGTGGATATTTCAATTGCAGTACCTTCTTTTACATGATATTTGTCTGCACAGCCTGCCGGGATCGATGCTGTACAGGTCAGTTTAACGGGCTCAGGCTCACTGGCATGGTATGTATCCTTTGCCAGGACAGCATAACCATCTTTGACCGAGCGGTTAAAAGCAGGTACATCAATATCTGAGAATATATCCCTGGCTGTAATATGCCCCGGGGCATCTTGCAGGGAAACAACTATGCTGCCAGGTTTAACAGAAATCTCTCCAACAAGCTCTCTTGCATCCTCCACGGATCTAAGTTCTCTGAATTCTTTCCTTTCCATTATTGTGGGCCTACTCATTGTCAATGTAAGTTATGATCGTTTTGTTGAGCCTGAATACTCTTATTGCCACATACCAAAGTCCTGCAAGGTAAACCACCCATGTCACTATTGAGAGCATTCTCAGGGTATGGGTTTCAGCAAGTGCCTCAAAGACTATCACAAGTGTAACAGGCATAAGTAGCAGGATGGCCATTACTGAATCATTAAGGTATTTCAGGTTTTGCATTATTATCTTTTCTTTTTCTGCTTTACTTTCCATTCTAGAACCTCTCTGTTGCACATATTTATCTGGTTTATGTATATGTAAATATTATATAATTGTATGAAATATAATTGTTTGTATCTATAACGATAATATGTGCATTTCCGGCTCCTGAATAAAAAGTGAAAAAATAAAGGATAAGATCTCACTTCAGGGGAATATAGGTGTTCCTGTTGTAGTTGTTACCTCTTTGAAGGCCTCTATCATCTTCCTGGTAACAGGGCCCGGCTTGCCATCACCAATGGGGCGGCCATCTATTTTTACAAGGGGGGCTGCTTCTGCTGCAGTTCCTGTGACAAAGATCTCATCTGCGGTGTAGAGATCAAACATCCCAAGGTTCTCTACATGGGTCTCGATCCCTATTTCTGCAAGCAGTTCTATTGCTGTTGCCCGTGTTATTCCCTTGAGGTTATTGATGGTGGGTGGAGTGTACACCTTTTCGTTCTTGATTATGAATATATTGTCACCTGAACCCTCAGAAAGGTAGCCGTTCTGGTCAAAGAATATAGCCTCATCCCCTCCCTTCTCATTTGCCTCTATCTTTGCAAGTATATTGTTCAGATAGTTAAGGGACTTGATGTTCGGTGACAGAGCATCACAGGAATTCCTCCTGACCGACACTGTGACCCCTGTAAGGCCCACCTCATAGAGCTCACCATACATTGCCCCCCAGTTCTGGCTTATGATAAATACATTTGGTTCTGGACATTTCCTGGGATCAAGACCAAGGTCACCAATTCCTCTGGATACGATAGGTCTTATATACGCATCCCTGAGCTTATTCCTTCGCAGTGTTTCCAGTATTGCCTCCTGCATCTCTTCCTTTGTAAGAGGTATGTTCAGAGCTATTGCCCTTGCAGAGTCATAGAGTCTGTCAACATGTTCCTCTAACTTAAAAACACGTCCATTATAAGCTCTTATGCCCTCAAAGACACCATCACCGTACAAAAACCCATGGTCATATATGGAGGTCTTTGCCTCTGATTTTGGAACAAAGTCACCGTTACAATAAATCAATAGTTCACTCATCTGTAAGCCTCAGCTATGTAATAATCGTTAGTGTTCATGTTTAACTATTATATATTTGTATTTACATCTACATTAACTATAATATCAAGATGTCACCGGGTTCTTACAAAAGGCTTTTATGCTTGAAAAGCTATTTCACACCCCAGCCAAACCTTACGCGGTCCCGTGGCTTAGCCAGGATATAGCATCGGGCTTCTAACCCGAGGGTCGGGGGTTCGAATCCCTCCGGGATCGCTTATTTTTATTTATTTTGTGCATTCCTGACTTTTAGCTCATCCTCATTCAAAGTATACACTCACAAAATATATATACTTCTAAAATACTAATATCAAATACATATATATTTTCATAGTCAAATAAGTTGCAGGGATGTGTGCCATGCTTTGTCTGTTAAACTACACTTCAAAGAATCATGATGAGCATGAAATGGAAAACGATCAGCTTTAAAAGCAAACTCTTGCTCTTGTTCATCATTGGCACAGCACTAATAATGACAGGTGCGGCTTTTATCATTACTTCTACTGTAAGCGACCAGGTTGCAGAACTTGCGTACGAACAGTCTGCTATTACAGCTGAAAGCTATGCTAATCAGTTTGACAGGGACATGTATGCAAGTATGGCGATGGGTCGTACTATCGCAAGTATTATGAAGCAGTATGATGGCAATAACCGCACAGAAGTCAATGATATGCTAAGGCAGATACTGATAGACAATCCTCATCTTCTGGGTACATATGTCTGCTATGAGCCGGATGCATTTGATGGACATGACCATTTATTCATCAATACGCAAGGACATGATACCACAGGAAGGTTCATTCCTTACTGGCACAAAATAGACGGGGATATACGTCTTGATCCTTTGCTGGACTACGATACGCTGGATTATTATCAGGTCCCAAAGAACACTGGCATGGAAGTCCTCACAGAACCCTATTATTATGAAGGAGTCTTTATTGTAAGCTATGCTTATCCGATCATCAAGGATGACAGATTCATAGGTATTGGTGGTGTTGACATGTCCCTTGACTATCTGGATGATGCCATAAGTGACGTAAAGGTATTTGACAGCGGCTATGGATTAATGACAGGCAATACAGGAATACTGGTCTCGTATCCTTATGGTAAGGACTGGATTGGGAATAAGACATTGTATGATTTTGATATTCCGGAAAAATCCATGATCGCAGATGACATAAGACATGGAAAAAGCGGGTACAAGGAAGCTGTGGACCCATTTACAGGGGATACCGTTGTCATGTTCTATGAGCCTATAGAAACAGGTAATTTCTCTTTCATACTTGTTATACCCAAAGATGAGATGTTTGCCGGTGTACATGAGCTCCAGGAGCAGCTTATAGCTATCTCGGCCATAGCTATTGTTTTTATGGGTGGTGTTGCTTTTTTGATAGCAAGTTCTGTAACCCGTCCAATAAACAGGATAGTAAGGGATTTTCATGATATATCCAAGGAAGCCCTGAAAGGGAAACTGGATTCCAGGGCAAACACAGATGTTGACATTGATTTTAGGAAAATACCCCAGGGTTTGAACAATATACTTGAAGCACTGGAAAGATCAAACGCATCCATGAAAGAGATGAAAGAGGTGGTTAACAGCAGCTCTATAATCGTCTTTAAGTACAGGTTCACAAAGGAATGGCCTGTTGAACTTGTGTCTGATGGTATAAGGAAACTTGGCTATTTTCCAGAGGACCTGACAAGTGGCAAGATGTGCATATGGGATCTGGTGCACCCGGAGGACAGGGAGCGTGTTCAAAAGGAGCTCATAATTAATATTGAACATAAGGAAAGTGACTTTAAACAGGAGTACAGGGCATTGACCAAAGCAGGTGATATCCGCTGGGTAGATGAAAGGACGCTGATAAAGAGGGCCAGCAATGGAAAACTGATATCCATACAGGGTATTATCTTTGATATCACTGAGAGCAAAGAAGCTGAAAAAGCTCTTGTGGAAGCAAAAATGGTTGCAGAATCAGCCAACCAGACAAAGAGCCAGTTCCTTGCCAATATGAGCCATGAACTGCGCACTCCATTAAATTCTATTATAGGATTTTCAGATGTGCTGACTGATGAGATGTTCGGGGAATTGAACGCAAAGCAAAAGCAATACGCTTCAAACATAAATAAGAGTGGGAAACATCTCCTGAAGATAATCAATGATATCCTCGACATCTCAAAAGTGGAAGCCGGGAAGGTTGAACTGGAACCTGAAGGCTTTGATCTGCATGCTTTAATCTCAGAGGTCATGCTAACGATCGAACCACTTGCTAAGCAGAAAGGTGTGGAGCTGTTAATAGAATCCGGCAACAGTTCCTGCAATATATATGCAGATAAGCTGAAGATAAAACAGATAATGATCAATCTTTTAAGCAATGCTGTAAAGTTCACAGACTCAGGTGGCAATGTTGAAGTTATCCTTGCATGTGATGAAGATGAGGTATCTGTAAGTGTGAAGGATAGTGGCATTGGTATATCTGAAGCTGAGCAGGATGAGCTTTTCAGACCATTCAAACAACTTGACTCTGCCAACAACAGAAAATATGAGGGGACAGGACTGGGTCTGGTACTTGTTAAGAAATTCGTCCAGCTCCACCATGGCAACATATATGTAAAGAGTAGCCCCGGTCAGGGCAGCACGTTCACTTTTGTAATTCCCAGATGGGGTGTTGACAATGATCAACAACAAGCACAATGATCAACAACAAGCACAATGATCAACAAACAAACAAACATTTATACATTTGTATGTAAACATATAAATAAATGTATTAATAAACAAATAGACCCGTAATATATGAATATGTATCATATGATTTACAAAAGCTTTTGAATCGTATGGTACATGTCATTTTTTATATAATCAGTTAAGACCCAGTATATTCTTCTTGTCTTTCTTTTTTTCTTCCTTTTTATCGGAATCGCTCTTTTTAACAAATTCATCAACTTCTTTTTTGCGATTCCTCTCTGCTTCATCTTTGTTCATATGCATCTCCTGACAGATCATCGTAGATTTTCATATCTTATCTGAACATTATCTCCAAAAACATGATGGACATTTGAAAGCATCAATGATCTTTTGTTATCAATCTCTTCTTTAAGGTTGTCCAGGTTTTTCTTCTCAGAATCTATCTCATGGGTTGTGGATATTATTTTTTTGTGCTGCTTTTTGATCTCCCTTTCAATTTCCTCTTTTTTCTGGTGGACACTAAGACCTCTCAGCTCATTCAGTAAACCTTCCCTTTCGGAGATACTTTCTTCTCTTTGATCATTAAGGGTTTTTGTAAGCTCTTTGTCCACAAGGGTCTGTATGTGCTTTAGTGTCTTATCATACATCTGGTCCTTTAAACCAAGCTCACCGCTTTCAACCCTTGTCTTGATAACATTGAAAAAAGGCTCAAGGTTATATCCTATTGCAGTTGAAGGGTCGTCCTGTATGGCCTTTAGTATTTTCCTGTTCTCCGGGGAAAGCACACATATCTCATTCTCATCCTGTTTCTCCATTCTTGATATCGCTTTTGAAAGAGGTGTGAACAATCTCCTTGCTTCAGATTCGATCTCTGCTGTTCTGGTATTGACAATATGTATCGCATTTTCAAGTTGTTTTGCTCTTTCAAACTCTTTACTTATTTCAAGCTCTGATAATCTTGATTCTTCCTTAGAGAGTCTGCTTTTCAGGGATTCGTATCTTGATTCCATATCGTCGATCTTTTTGATACTGTGTTCTATTTCCTTTTGCAGGCCTTCTATAGTATGTATCTCTTCGACGATATTGCTAAGGGTTTCTATTCTCTCATTCCCTTCACTTACAGAAGACTGGAGCTCGCCCAGTGCATCTTCAAGATTTGCAAGTCCCTGGTTTATTTTCTGGTGCTCCTGGGGGTAGATTGCCTTTATGTACATCAGACTTTTTCTGGTATTATCTGAAAAGGTCTTCATCAGAAGCCTTGATTCTGCATAGAATTCGGAGGCTTTTGTGGGAGAGTTATTTCCGGGTATCTTTAATTTATCATGCAGGAGCTTCAGGTTGCTATCAACGTTATCCCTGTTGGAGTCCCCAAGTTTCTCGCCTCTTTTGCTTGCACCTTCAATAGGTTCTGCCCTTAGAAGTTCTTTTCTTGTGCCCTCAAGCTCTTTAAGGACTTTTTTGATCTCTTCATAACTATCCTTTACAAAAGGTCTAAGTAAGCTTTCCTGTTTTTCCGCCTCAGTTTTGACAGTGTCTTCAAGTTCACTGAAATCCAAGACAGATTCCTGGATCACTTCTTTTTTCTTACGTTTTCCAAAAAGCTTTTCGATGAACTTCATGATATATAGCAAAAGATGTTATCCCGGTTTAAAAGATTATTGCCAGCATACTGACCAATACACCCCAGTACAATGAATAATTATGAAGTGTGCATGCTTAAAAGATCACTATCTTATTTCTTTGTATCTTTGCAAGACACTCATCACCTGTCTCTATCTCCATTTCTTCAAATGGATGGTTTGCTATCTCTGCCATCAGGAGTCTCCTGTGCTCTGCTATCTTAAGTACAAGTACCTTACTTGCTCCTTTGTTCACAACACTTTTTACATGTGCATGGAACAGATTCTCTCCCTGTATGCAACAGTTGCCCTGTAGTGGCAATATGAGCAGATTCTCCGGGCGTATACCCCAAGAGACTCTCTTAGTAAGCTTATTCTCAGGCTTATTCGCAACTACCTGAAGGTCTCCACATTTCAACATAAGTGTTTTATGCATTTCTTTGTCTTCATGTACGATAGCATCCTCAAATATATTGGACAATCCTACAAGTTCAGCAACATGACTGTTATTTGGATGGTAGAATACCTCCTCCGGTGTACCTGTCTGCTGTACACTTCCGTTGTGAAAAATGATCACCTTATCAGCAATTGTGAACGCTTCCACATGGTTGTGGGTAATGAAAAGTATGGTAATATTAAGCTCTCTTTGGATCTGCCTGATCATTTCGCGAAGTTTCATCCGGACAACCATATCAAGTGCCGAAAAAGGCTCATCAAGAAGCAGGATGTCCGGTTTTGGGGCAAGTGCCCTTGCCAATGCTACTCTCTGCTTCTGTCCACCTGACAACTGTGCAGGATAATTATCCTCCAGCCCTTCTATATGCAGAAGGTGCAGCATTTCCTGCACACGTGTCCTTTTTTCATCTTTACTGAGCCCTTTGAGACCATAGGCAATGTTCTTTTTCACATCCATGTGAGGAAAAAGGGCATAGTTCTGGAACACGTAACCAAGGCTGCGCTGTTGTACGGGGAGGTTAATCCTTTTATGACAATCAAAGTAAACCTTGCCGTTTACGGTTATTTTTCCTCCGTTAGGCTCCAGAAGTCCGGCTATGCATTGCAGTGTAGTTGTCTTCCCGCAACCCGAGCGGCCAAAGAGCACCACAAGTTCATTTCCTGCATCAAACTTTGCATCAAGTGTAAAAGCAGGCTCTATGCCTCTTTTCTTATCATCGTTTTTCCTGTAATACCTTTTCCTTATATCTACTCTGATGCCCACCATTACACCTCATATCTTCCAGCTGCTGAGAAGCTTTGCCGTTGCTGCCATGGAGAGCAGGGATATGGCCACAAGTATGATAACAAGCAGGCCTGCCAGCTCATCATTTCCGGTCTGGAATGCACTATAGATCGAGATTGCCATGGTGTTTGTCTTCCCCGGAATGTTGCCTGCAACCATAAGTGTTGCACCGAATTCTCCTACAGCTCTTGCAAAGCTTAGAACTACACCGGCAAGTACTCCCTTCTTTGCAAGTGGCAGTGTAATGAAAAGTGCGGTCTCAAGTTCTTTTCTGCCAAGGGTGTATGCTGCATATTCAAGGTCCCTGTCCACAGCCTCTATGGCTGCAGTGGTGGTTTTGACCATAAGGGGTAATGATACTATGAATGCAGCAATGACAGCAGCTTCCCATGTAAAAAGTATGGTCCTTCCGGTCATGTTGTACAGTGTGGCTCCGATTATACCCTCTCTGCCAAGGATTATCACAAGAAGATAGCCTGTTACTGTTGGTGGAAGGACCAGGGGCAAAGTGACAAGCACATCTGCAAACCACTTACCTCTGAAATCACGTCTTGCCAGAATGTAAGATATGAATATACCTACCACCCCGACTGTAATTGTTGATATAATTGCTATCTGAAGGGTTATTAAAAGGGGGAACCATATCTGTTCCATCATATATTATCATTCCAATGGTTCTGTCTGGAAACCATATCCTTCCAGTATGGATCTTCCTTTTTCCCCGGTCACAAAATCAATGAATTTCAGGGCTTCTTCCTTGTTCTCTGAACCAGATACTATGGCAATGGGATATGTGGCAGGGCTGCTTAGTTCAAGTGTGTAGATCACTCTTATACTTTCTGGCTTTGCTGTCATAGCATCGGTGATGAATACAAAACCTGCATCTACTTCCCCTCTCTCAACATATATAAGGGCCTGTTTGACATTCTCTGCAAATATTGTTTTTTCCCTTGTTGTTTCCCATACATTGTCCCGTACAAGTACTTCCTTGGTAGCCTCACCAACAGCAGTTGTCTGTGGGTTCCCAACGGCTATTCTGTCTACCCCATGTTTTGTTATATCTTCTTGTCCTTTTATTTCAAGCTGACTTTTGTAAGGCACAATAAGCACAACAGAATTCTGTGCAAAATCAACCCTGGACTCCTTATCTACCAGATCCTTCTCACAGAGTCTGTCCATATGTTTCCAGGATGCAGAGGCAAATACATCGATCGGAGCTCCTCTTTCTATTTGCATGACCAAAGACCCAGAATCTGCCATATTCAGTCTGACATTTATGTCCGGATTATCAAGAATGAACTGCTCTGCTATATCTTCAAATGCCTCGGTAAGTGTTGCAGAGGCTGATACTGTAATACTTACTTCCCTGTTGCTTGCATCCTCTTCTGCACATCCGCTGGTGATCAGTGCAAAGATAGCTATAACTGCAACACACAGGATTAGCCTTTTGTCCGGTTCCATCGTCAATCATCATTTTTTAGATATATGCTTAAAAATCAATTGTAGTTGTGTTATGTTTACACAAACATAACCCATTTTCTACTCTATTCATATATAAGTAGTTTCCCTGATGGTAGTAATGAATACCCATGGTCTGCATACTAAAGACCTTTAAATTACCAGGTTTTAGCAGCACTTTAAGGTAGCGTTGTTCAGAAATTAAAAAGAAAAAAGGATAAAATAGTGATCTTTAGATCTTCCTTTGAAATGGGACTATTCTTCAACAACAGTGACCTTTTTCATTACATCCTTTGCCTTTATCTTGTTCACAACGTCCATACCCTCCATGACCTGGCCAAACACTGTGTGGACGCCATCAAGATGTGGTTGTGGTGAGTGGGTGATGAAGAACTGGCTGCCACCGGTGTCCTTTCCTGCGTGTGCCATTGAAAGTGCCCCCTTGCCATGTTTGCGGGGATTGCCCTTTGTTTCGCACTTGATGGTATATCCTGGGCCTCCACTGCCGTTACCTTTGGGACATCCTCCCTGGATGACAAAATCAGGAATGACCCTGTGGAAGCTAAGTCCGTCATAGAATCCTTCTTTTATTAGCTTCTCAAAGTTTGCCACGGTCTTTGGCGCATCCTTTTCAAACAATTCAATGATAATGTTACCTTTATCGGTCTCAATGATAGCTTTTTTCATGAGGTTCACCTTTATGGGATTGGTAAATGGGTGTGAATAATATAAGGGTTTCTGTAATAACGTGCAAGATCACTCAGTCCAGTGTTACTTCAAGCTCATTACTCGTTACATGAAGATAGGTTAGGATAGCTCCTCCTCCGTCATATACAAGTGTGTATTGTGAATTTTCAACATCTATTTTCTGGTTGTTTCCTTGTTGCCAGGTACATTCTATAGCCCCATCCATAGACAGAAGCTTAATGTAGTGCTGGGTGACATTATTTAATGTCTGAGTACTGTTCTCATTGCTCTTTGTGATGTGCAGATCTGGCGTCATAGTTGTTTGGCTGACAGGTCCCCAAGAGAAAGAATCATGATTACTATTGTAATTCAAGATATAGGAATTACTTACAAGACAAATGGTGGTGTTTGCAATCTTTACGGGAGGATTATGCTCCTTTTCAATAACAAATCCACTGTCGGTATCACTTATCCACTCCTCGCTTTTTCCTATTGAACTATCAGTGTATTTTATAGAATCCAGTTTTATATAATCTTGATCTTTTCTATCTATCGTGTATACTAGTGTCTTTGTTCCAGATGTGGCTGTCAGTGATGATGTGGCTGGATTGAAATTTCCTGCACTCTTTCTCTCGGCCTCATAAATAAATGAGAAGTTGTATATAGGTTCTGGATTAGAAATGTTCAATCTGGCAATTTGAAATGAATGGCTCAACTGGCTAGTACCCATTTCTGGCATTGTGTCCATTTCTATGATTGCAGTTTTATTGTTATGGTCCAGCATTGTATTTGTTGAGGTAAGCGTTTCAGCATATTTTGCCCATCCATCATAGAATTCGCTGTTTATATATATCAGTATCTTATCGGAGTCAAGAGGGTTTGTAAAGCCTTCATCCTTGTTGGGATATAGGATAGTTGGTATGTTGGAGTTAGCAGATCTTACATTGATATTGACGTTTGTGTTCCCTGAGGTGGAATCATGACCTGCTACCTTCATTATTGGAAGTGTGAGGGTTTCTCCATTGTAGTGTAATTCCGGAGGGGATATCATTATTGTTCCACCTGTCGGATACCTGGACCATACTCCTCCGCCTTCATAGGCTACTATCCTGTCGCCAGAGTTGTATCTGACTTTTCCCATTTGTTCACTGAGGCCTGTGAAATTCTCATCCGTAAAATTATCATTAACCTGGTATTTTTCCCAGGCACCCCACGTTCCACGCTCCTCATAGAAACTATCATAATGCTCGTAATCGGATGATAGGAATATGATCATGATACGGCTCTCTTTATATGCTTCCTCATACCCATAAACTGCAACGTTCTCACCCATAAGAGAAAACGATGTGGTCTGAAGTGGTGACTCTCCAAGGGATGCTTTACTTGTCCGCGAATCTAGTACAGTGAATGCCTGCTCCACTTTCTGAGCCTTGGCTGTATCCTGAGCTTCTGTGATCAAAGGCAGAGTATAAAGTGTTATAATGCCTATTGCCAATAGGCTAATTACAAGCAATATAGATATACCAAGAACACTTGAAACAGCCCTTTTATTTCCAATTATATTCTTCATTTTTTCCACTCCCTTTAGTTTATTGTTACAGTCATGGGTGTTCTGCAGACATAAACCGTTATATTATCATATTGTTTGCTGACGCTTACAGTTTTATTATGATTGTCTTCCATAACTATGGGCATCCTAAGGCCTTCATTAAGATATCTGGCCCAGGATTGGAAGTTATCACTTCTAATGGTTATATTCACCTGGGATACGTTATCATAGGTTGAAACTATCTTTGTTCCACCATCTGCATTTATTCTGAGCAGGCTGGAACTTGATATTGATGAAGTCCCCCAAATCTCTGAAATGGGTATTATCATCATATTGTTAGCATATGCAAAATGTGGCTCTGAGACCATCACTGACGGACCATCCTCAGATCTTGTCCATACTCCTGTATTCTCATAGGAAACAGTGATACCCTGAAATTCATGCTCTATTCTTTTGACCATGCTGCCAACAGCAATATGTGATTCAACATAACCTGCTGAAGAGTTCCAAATTCCAAGTTCTATCTCTACATAATTGTCCCCTGCTACAGATAGGGTCCCTCCGTACATTTTCATCTCCACGGATTGAGAAGGTGCATTTCCATGAACTACTTTGTTCATGTTTAAGGCAAGCACTTCAAAGGTCTGTTTGATATTCTCTGTATGCTGGACATTTTGTTTATCCTCAAGTATAGGCATGCCTGCAACTACTATTACTCCTGTTGCAAGGACCATTATACTCAGGATGATGATAAAATCCACCATCTCAGAAACAGCCTCATCTGAATCTGTAAACAAAGTTCTCATAAGCTTTTTTTCCCTGTTCAATGTATCTCTATCATTTTTGATGTGCTATTGTATATCATCAGGAACTTGTTCGAACCACTGTACAATTTTGCAGGTTTGAGACTAAGTTCCTGGGTTGTGTAGGACACTTTGATCCTTGTCTCTTCCCTTCCATCAGCCTCAAAGATTATCTCTTTTGGATTATCAGAAAACTCGACAGAATACTGTTTGTTTGCAATTGTATCCGGGAGCTTTAATTGATAGCTCATGTCATCAACCCTGCCACCCATGCTGTTTGTAATACTGATGGCTGTGTCGATATTGGATATTTGCAGGGATATCTCATTACCATGTATCTCAAACTCATTACGCATGACAGTGTGCTCGGCACTGTCCATCATTGAGTGGAAAGAACTCACAAGTACTATCATGGTTACAAAAGTTATAGTGAATGTGAGTATGAATCCCACAGAAATGGATACTGCTCTATCGTCCCGTACAAAGCTTCTGATTGAAGGCATGCTTATCATATCAGATTTGCCTCCCGGGTAAAATTATAGGTATGCTAACATTCATTTCCAGGCCGTTTCTCTTGTTAAAGAGGATATTTGCGTTGACAGCATAATCTCTTCTAAGCTCAAACAGGTCCCCGTTTGTTTTTTCTCCAGATATGGTAAAGACGCCTGATGCAAGATCACCATTTAGGAACCTTATTCTATATTGTTCATCGCTCACTTGGCCCACAACTGTTAAATTTACAATATTAAATTCATCTAGTATATTTTCCTCTTCTGTTGAGTTTATATAATATGTGCCATTATCTTCAAATATACGGGCTGACCAGAATACTGCAGAATCATTTTGTGCTTTAATTGTAAAGCAGTTAGTTTCATTTCCAAGGCTTGAGGTGTTTATTTCCAAATTAAGGTTAACAGATCCTTTCATCCTGTCAGCAACAATCCAGTCTGGATTTCCACAAACAAGACCATTCTGTGTGAAATAAGGCTCCTGCAACGGACCATTGCTAAGTTTGAATACATTGCCTGCAAGGGCATGACTTCTTGCCATATGTCGTGTGTAGTTTTTTATATAGTTGTTATCAATCGAATTATCTACGTATGCTTTTTGATAAGCCTGCGTGGTAATTTTTAAGGTATTTGAGTGATCATATACATTTGTTTCAAAATTTGCCTCAGATGCTGTATTACTTGCATAGATGACACTGTTAAGCATTACTGTAAGGACTACTATGATCAAAGCTATAACAAAACCTGTGATAAGTATCATCTGTGCAGAGTCGTTATCTTTTCTCATAAGCTTCACTTATTATCTCATTTGTTACATCCGCCAAAGAGTAAGTCTGATATCAATAATGTTGTAAAGATCAGTACTCTCATCTGCATCCTGTATGCCTGTTCTTTCTCTGAATATGTTATGATCTTGGAAATCGGAATTAGATAAAAGCAGTCTTTTGGTGACAATAACTGCATTATCCGAAGGTTCTCCGTTATAGATATATGGTATCTTTCGGACCATTCCATCTTTTTGTATCCATGCTATCTCTATATTGTGGGCAATACCTCTTCTGATCGCAATGTCTTTCATTGTATGTGCTGTATTGCTATCTAAAACACCCTCACTACCGGGTGATAATCTGTAACTTTCTCCATCCCATGTGGAATAATTGCCACACCAAGCAATTATGTCTTCTTTCAGGGGTGATTTCTGTCCCGGTTCTGCATGATCAAGTGAGTTAAGTATGTCCTGGCCAAGTATCTGCATCTGGGACTCAATATGAGCATTTGCAGTTGAGGATGTCAGGGGTGTCAGGGAGGTTGCCTGGACTGTAAAGATAATCACTCCCATGATGAGCAACAGTGTTGCTAAGGCTTCGAGTGTGTGCAACTGAGCGCACCTGTTATCTTTAAAATTATTAGATGCTTCTACTAATACCATGCTTACCACACCCTGACGGCCAGAATCGCCGATGAAACATTCCCCTCTTCATTCATTATCTTTACAACACGTATAGTCTGGCCTATGTTTCCCTTAAATGGTAGAGCTTTACCTTCTGCATGTGTTATCATGTTATCATCAATATTAGTAATTGTGACATTCAAGTCATAGCTCAGGTAACTTCCTCTCAAACCTAGAATATCAAGAGTACTCATGTAATCGTCATAGATATTGGTAAAAAAAGAGTCGACTTTTGTAGCGTTTAGAAGGTTTGTCATCCCTGGATCATTTGCGCTCATTTTCTGCTCTACAATATTCGTAGCAACCCGGTCGGCTATTATTGTAACCTCGTCTGAGCTTGACTGGAAAGGGATGAACAGACCTGTAACGTAACTAAATACAAAAATGATACTAACAAGAAATATTGCAATCCCTATTAGATAGTCTATATGCAACTGACCATTGTCATCCATAGTATCAACCAATAATATAATGTTTATTATATATTATAACTCTATATTTATAAACATTCGCATACGTGGTTTAACTTAGCTGAGTGCCACTGAAAGATCATTCCTGCTCACATGCAGATAGGTTATACTTCCTGGCATACCTTCATAGTCCAGGTTAATAGTTGAAGCATCATAATTAATAGGATCATTTCCTGACTTTGAATTTCCTTGGTTGTTTTTGTTCCCAGGTGCCTGATGGCAATTGAAAACGACCGAACCGTCCATTGTTATGAGCTTCATATAATGCTGTGTTATATTATACAGCGACTGTGTACTATTTTCATTATTCTTGGTGATATCCAGGTTGACCCAGGAAAACGATGGTTCATTTGAAATATATTCCATTTCAACTGATTTGTTCAGTAGATCAATATCTGTAGATTGTATTACGCCAGATCCTGAACCTCCCTCTACACTAAATGCTGCGCTATTCTCCCATAATTCTTCCTTGTTACCATCCTGGTATAATATTTCCAGTGCAATTTGATCGCCTTTGCTATGAAGATTGTACCTCAGGGTCTTATCACCAGACACAGCAATTATATCATAATTTAGATTGTGTAATCTCTGGCTTGATTGTCCTCCTCCTCCTGCCTGTGCAAAGGATTCAAAGTCGAAAGAGAATTTATGTATGGGAGCTTCTGACCCATTAAGGACCCCTACTTTAAAATAAGATCCCATCGGCATAGTTCCCATTGCAGGAAGGACATGCAATTCTACAACAGCTGTCTTGTTTGCATCATCTGTTCTTGCACTTGCATAGGTGAGGGAGTCTGCATAATCTGCCCACGCGGTGTAGAATTCACTCTTTATGTAGATAAGCACTTTATCAGAAGTTAGAGGATTGATCCTGTGAACGTTGTCCGGATATAGTACTGCAGGCATGTTGTCTGACTTAACTGTCACTGCAACATCCGTCCTTCCACTGAAGGAATCATTACCCATTATCTGCATTATTGGCAGGGTAAGGGTTTCTCCATTATAGTGAAACTCAGGTGGGGATATCATCACAGCCTTACCGGTTGGATATTTTGACCATACGCCGCCACCTTCATATCCTATTACACGATTGCCATGATTATAGCTTATGCTTCCCATGGAGGAATTAAAAACGATAATATCGGATTGTGTCTGATAACCTTCCCAGCTGTTCCATTTATACCTGTTCTTATCAAAGTTCGTGTGCCAGGCACTATTGTTCAGTTGAGCGCATACAACAACTATCTGGCTATCCTGATAATACCTGTCGTCTCCATTTACATTGATCTCACCATTCATTATGGAGAATGATGTTGTCTGGCTTGGTGATTCTCCCAAAGCAACTTTGCTTGCCCTTGAATCAAACACGGTAAATGCCTGCT
>PXAV01000087.1 GCA_003565715.1 Methanosarcinaceae archaeon | reverse complement strand
TTTGTGGAATTTGCAGGCTCCTATAATTCAAAATCAGGTGATTCTAACTACTCTTGTATATTTGATTTCGATGATAATGGTGTTATTGATTTCTATGATTTTGTAGAATTTGCTGCTGTTTACAATGCCTGAAATTTAATTGGTATATTACATGAATAACCAAATTATACCAAGAAAAAGAAAAGATTAGCTTCAAAAACATTCATGCTGGTCTATCAATAGCTTTTTTCACGGTAATCCAGAAAATACTGCCTCTTCCCATGAGATTGCTGTCAACTCCAACTTCTCCTCCATGTAATTCCACTATTCTTTTAACAATTGCAAGGCCAAGACCGCTACCTTTTACACTTCCTTTGTCTGCCTGCCTGAACCTCTCAAATATCATTATCCTATCCTCATTGCTTATACCAGGCCCCATATCAGCAAAATATATCTTCCATTTATTCCCTATATCTGAGATGTTTATAGTTATTTTTCCTTTTTGAGGGCTAAACTTCACAGCATTGGATAACAAGTTTGTGAACACTTCCTCTATTAGGGGGTTTATAAGGGAGTAACAATTACCAGGATTTCTAAATTCAATTTCGATGCCTTTTTTACTCATCTCACATTTATTATTCCTGATGACCTTCTCAAGTACAGGTATAAAATCCTGCTCTTCAAATTTAAGGTCTTCAACAGACTCAAGCTTGATGAATTTAGAGGCTGACTCTATCATGTAGATCATCTTTTCGTTATTCTTATGTATCTTATCAAGTAGTTTTTTCTTATTTTCCTCATCTTCTAATATAATAAGTTCCTCAGTGAATCCTCTTACAACGTTTGCTGGATTGAGCAGGTCATGGGTAAGTATATCGGTAAACAGAACCTTCAGGTAGTTTGCATCTTCAAGTTCCTTGGTATATCTTTTTAGATCCTCTTCTGTTTTTTTCCTGCTTAGGGATTCAGCCAGCACATTGGCTACAGACTGCATAAAGTGCATGTCGTCATTTGTAAAGACCCTGTTCTGGATCGTATGGATGCTCATTGTCCCGTAAGGTTTTTCCTTGCTACCGATAGTAACATCCATACCACTTACTATCCCATTAGTTTTAAGGAGCGATAAACCGCTGATATTATCTAGTTTATTACTTATAATAGCATCCTGCTCTCCAGAGTAAAGGGTGTAACATATAATGTCATTCTCTGTCCTCTCTATTTTGTTCCCATGGTCGGCTTCCCATCCAAAATCCGCTACCATTGTAGGAATCAAATTATCGTATCGCATTATACGGCAATATTCCACTTCAAGAGTGTTGGCAACAAGCTTAACAGATCTTTTCATAAGATCCTGCAGGCTTGCTCCTGCAAGCCCATCCTGTCCAAGGGTTGCAACAGCAGCATGTTGTCTTTCTCTCATTTGCAGGTTCCTTTCAACTGCCTTGCGCTCGCTGATATCCTTTGCATGCCTCACAACAAGGGATACCCTTCCATCCTCATCAAAAAGAGGGGATAGCTCTATCAACTTTGTCTTTTTATCAAGGGGATCCTCTATCTCAAATTTTATAGTGCTACCGGTTGCAAATACCTCAAGTAATCTGCAATGCTCACAGGGCGTATTGCGCTGCATAAGGGTGCTATAGCAGAATGGGTTTCCTTGCTTTTTATTTGCAGGTATCTGCTGGCAGTTCTTCCAGTTGCTTGTTACAATTTTAAGATCACGGTCAATTACAACTATGAGGTCCTGAACTGATGCCAGGGTGTTTTTCAAAAGTTTGAGTTGATCTGTCCTTAACTCATCGCTTTTCTGTTCACATATTGAAATGCAGATCACCTTTTGTTGAATAAAGTATTTTTTAAACACAGTGTTTAATAATATAATTAGATAGTGTACCAATTTTAGCTAAAAAACTGTTCCAAATACTGATATTTATAGGTATCTGAGGCAATCACCTATGATGATGAGCATTATGCTGATATATCTTGGCTTATTGTACTATATCATAGCTTAACACTTATCTATAAAGCCAAAAAGTTACAGATCAAAAATCAAAAATATTTTTTTGTCCTGTACTTTCCTGAAGATCCTCTACACGGATTCCTATGCGCCTGAAGTTCATGGCACTTTCCTCAAGGAATTTGTTCATTATCTCTTTTGCAGTCTCCATCAGAATATTTCTGTCACATACCGCATGAGACAGCGTACGGCTCTTTGTTGAGGTTTTAAAATCAGAGAAAATCACAGTCACAGTCATTGATCTGAAATAAACCTTCCTAGCCTCTGCTTTGACTATAACATCTCCGATAAGCTCATTCAATAGTAAGAAGATCATACTTTCGTTCCTGCTGTCATGTTCAAGTGATGCCATCCTTCCTATCTGGTCAGCTCCTTTTCTTCCCTTTAACGGTGTTGGGTCTTCTCCATTTGCAGCATTTTTAAGCCACATTCCTTTGCTCTTACCGAAGCTAGATATTAGCTCCATGACATCACAGGATGCAAGTTCTGAAACGGTTCTTATGCCTATTTCGTATAGTTTCTCTTCTGTGACCTTACCAATACCCCATAGCTTCTTCACTGGCATGGGTTTGAGGAAGTCCTTTACATCATTAGGTCTCACAACGGTTATGCCATCAGGTTTCTGAAAAGATGATGCCATCTTTGCGATCAGCTTGTTAGGAGCGATACCAACAGAACATGTTATATTCTCATTTGCCTTGATCTCTTCTTTTATCCTTATTCCCATATCTTTTGCAATATCATAGTCATTTTTGCAGGATTCTGTTATTTCGATAAAAGCCTCGTCAATACTTACCTTCTCAAACCCCTCCTCATTGTCAGCATTGCTCCTTAGGATCGTCATTACCTTTTCTGAAACCTGCTCATACAATTGTTTGCGTACAGGTAAAAAGACAGCATCAGGATTTTTGGACCTTGCTATCTTACAGGGCATTGCAGAACGTATACCTGTCTCCCTGGCAAGGTAGTTTGAGGTGCTCACTGCTCCAGATGATTCTCCTCTGTTTGAATACATACAGACGACAACTGCTTTACCCCTGAGGGATGGGTCCTCTCTTTCCTCGATTGCAGCATAGAAATAGTCCATATCTACATGGACTATAACTCGTGGAATGATGAATTGCTCCATTGATGAATTGCTCCATTGATGAATTGCTCCATTATAGTGAAAATGCTTAGATACCTTTCATTTATGTCCACATGAACTTCTCTAAAGCAAGGGATCGCGATAGTCCACATATATATAATTGAAATCTGGCATGTTCCACGAAATTGTTTTTGCATATATATGGGCAGTTTCAATATTTGTCTTGAACCCTTTGGCAATATTTATTAGCTGGTCGCCAGGATCTAAATAAACACCAAAGAACTCACATTTTTTATCATAGATAATGTTATTGAAAAATTTGAATAGCTCTTCCATGGCAGGGCCATGCCCCTCTTTAAATGCATGGTCAACTATGCAGTGGAATTTGAAGAACTCTCCTCTGGCTGGTATTCTTTGCAGGGGTATAAAGTATCGAAGAAGGCCGTAGGCATTTTCCATCACCCTCCACATAAAAGGCTGATTTATGTATGCCATTTCCATTAGTAATGAAGTGTCCCAAAGACCAGAACAGGCCACTACATTATTATCCTTTTTAACCACAAAAAGATTTTCGGATCCATACCCGGGTATTCTGTTGATGTAGGCTCTGAACTCTTCAGGTGTGAATGGTAAGAAGTGAGTTCTGCCCATGTAATATTTGTTTATGAGCTCTACAACTTCAGAAAAATGGTCATTTTTCATTCTTTCGATATCATACTCCCCGTTTAGATACCTTTTTTTGTATGCGCTCATTTCTATTAAATTTACATTCTTTGCCAGTATGTAACCATTTTTCTCAAAAAGACCCATAGAAGCTTTGTTTGGTCCGTATATGTAGCAGTATATATGTGAAGCACAGACCTTCGTTGCAGCCTTCTCAGCTTCTTTTATAAGTCTTGATGCGACCCCATGCCCACGGAAATCAGGATGTACCATGATCTCAGCAAGATAGACATATCTCTTTTCTCTTTCATTTTTAACTGTCCACCCGGTCCACCCAGCTATTTTTTCATCTTCATATGCAACAAGGATCTCCCAATTATCATAAAGTCTATACCTTGCTGTAATATCTGGTCTTTTGTCGACCAACACAGAACATGCTTTATCTCCCTGGGGACATAACTTCTCAATGTTAAGGAGACTTTGGTTGTCCTCTTCTCTAAAAGGTCTGATTTTTATCATAGGTTATCCTCAGATCATTATCCAAATCATTAACATATTTGTCTTACCTTTTGGTCTGCTATTTGAAAAAGATAATAAGTAAAGAGTTATTCTGATGTAAAACCATATTGAAATAACTTTATACTTTCTGGTCAATAAGATCAGCAAGTTGTGTGCTAAGATATCTCTCACCTGTATCCGGTAGTATGACAACCATAAGCTTACCGGCATTCTCCTCCCTTCTTGCCACTTCAAGGGCTCCGTGAAGGGCTGCACCACATGAGATTCCAACAAGGATCCCTTCATTTCTTGCAATTTCCCTTGCAGTACCAAAGGCATCTTCATTGCTCACCCTGATCACTTCATCAATTATCCCGGTATTGAGTACATCAGGTATAAAGCCGGCCCCAATGCCCTGTATCTTATGAGGGCCTGGCTTTCCTCCCGAGAGTACAGGTGAATTCTCTGGCTCGACTGCTATTGCCTTGAAAGAAGGTTTCCTGGACTTGATGGTTTCCGCTATACCGGTGATGGTACCCC
>PXAV01000115.1 GCA_003565715.1 Methanosarcinaceae archaeon | reverse complement strand
TATTCTGACATTCAGTGGGGGGTGATTGCCGGTATGCGGGATCGCTTAGCTCATGGTTATTTGGAATTGATTATGAGATTGTGTGGGATGTTGTTGGCAATCGTCTGATTGGTTTAAGGGATTCTATCCGGGCAATTCTGATCGAGAGAGATTGAGTAGAAAAAAACTTTAGTTCCCTTCAACATCATTTGTGTAACGTCTGTTTTCCTGCCACCAGATAAATCACTTTATTCTTATTTTTGAAGAAGCTAAGAGATTCAGTAAATCTGAGGATCTAAAAGATGAAGGATTGAAGCAGGAAGCATCTCGGTCTTTAGCCGAGATGTAGTTCACTGCCAGAGTTCATATATAGTACAAACGTAAATACCACGATCAAAGATGATTACCAGGTTCACAACATACATCGAGAAAGATATGGAGACAGGTTGCTACGTTGCGATCGTCCCGGACATTGCCGGAGCTCATACCCAGGCTGATACACCGGATGATTTACAGGCAAGGTTAAAGGAAGTGATCGAAATCTGTCTTGAAGAAATAGACCCTGAGGAAAAAGGATCAATACCTGAGTTTGTAGGTCTTCAGCAGATAGAGGTCGCCGTATGAGCAAACTACCGCTGGTAGATGCCAAAACTATGGAAAAGAATATCTTACAGGAGCGGAGCTAACTTAGACAACTGCAACTTCCCCGGGGTCCTCTATTACATGATTGCCGATCGGTGGAAGTGCAAGACCTCTCCTGAGCCTGAAGACTATCCACTCATCAATGACCTCTTCAAGGTTTCTGCGGCATTCTTCAAGGGTGCTTCCTGTTGCCCAGACACCATCAAGTTCCGGCACTTCACCATAATATGGCTCATCGTCCTCAATTATCTCGTATCTGGCTTTTCCCAGAGCTGCTCCGATGTATTCAATAAGCATTTGTAACACCTGTTTGGATCTGTTTTTGCATATGGCTCAATGTAGTTATTGCTTTCATTGGTATATGAGAATATTCCTGCAATTTTACATGTGTATTTCCATGGAGATGGAATGTGCTGCCTGCCTCCGTAACGGATGCTTTTGTACAAAAACTGCGAGTATGCCTGTGTTATCTGCTAAGTTGAGCAGGCCCTCAACTTTGCAGGAGGTGAGTGTATCCGTGTTCATCTGTGGTTTTAGTTAATAGTAGACAGCAGATAAACGCAGATGCACACAGATATTATTTATTCTCATCTGTGTCTATTGATGGTCAGGTGATCATTCAGATCTCTACGGAATCAACATATATTTATGATGGAATGCGCCGCCTGCGCCGGGGTGGTTATATTTAGTATGTACCCTTTATTAACAGAAAGATCTACACGAAACTTAATAAGAATAATCACTAATAATGTATGAACTGTGATGCTATGACTGTGAACCAGATCGACAAGTATAGAGACACTATAGTACCCATATTGTTGAAAAATGACGTGGACAGGGCCGGTATCTTCGGTTCGTTTGCAAGGAACGAGGCAGATGAGAATAGTGACATTGATATTCTTGTTCATTTCAGGGGGAGAAAAGGTCTGTTCGATCTTGCCAGGTTAGAACTGGAACTTGAGAAAGTGGCTCTAAGAAAGGTCGAGGTCATTACTTATGGTTCCATTAGCCCCCTTATCAGAGAAAGGGTCCTTAAAGACGAAGTGAGGATATTATGAAGGATCCTGGTGTTTTCATCATGCATATAATTGACTCTATAGGAAAGATAGAGGACTTTACTGACAATAAGACAAAGGATGGATTCCTTGAAGATGTGCAGCTTCAGGATGCGGTAATCAGAAGGATAGAGATAATAGGTGAAGCCTCTAAGAATATCCCGGAGGAGTTCAAAAGAAACTTCCAGGATGTTCCCTGGAGTGAAATGGCAAGAACACGGGACAAACTGATCCATGGTTATTTCGGTGTTGATCTTGAACTTACCTGGGATATCGTCGAAAATGATCTTCCGGAACTTAAAATAAGGATGGAGCAGATCCTTGAAGAACTTCAGTACAGTTATGAACAATGATCCCGGATAAATGCAGTTTTTGTAAAGACGAGCATGAATCCGTTGTTAAAATACACTGGAAACTTCCGGACGTATAGATAAGGTTATGTAAAAATTGATGATTCTTCCCTGCCTGTCCATCCGCTTGCTGCAGGGGAACTTAGCCTTAGTGAGACAGAGGCTTAAGAACTGCTGATCTTATTCTGAAATGAACCGCAGATACACGCATATATTGTTTATTCTCATCTGCGTGCATCAGCGTTACCTGCTAAACAAAGGTTTAGCAGGCACTCAACTCTGTAAGAGGTGAGTGTATCTGCGGTTAATATATTATTGATAATAGGTTTTCTAGAGAGCCATAAAACATTTAACTTTAAAAAACAATATTTAAACGATAATATGAGTATAATTGTCAGACTCAGTAGAGAACATACAATTTCACTTCCTGAAGACCTTATAAGAAAAATGCATTTTGCAACGAACGACGAGATAGTGGTGCAGGTTGAAGAGGATAAGCTGGTCCTTTCAAAAAAGACTGCAAGTTATACAGATAAACTTCGTGGTTTGCATAAAGAGGTATGGGAAGATGGTGACACTGAGCAGTTCCTGAAAAAAGAAAGGCAATCGTGGAATAAAGTCAGGTAACAAAGTTACCGTTTTTGACAACCTCAGCTCCTGCAGGATGGATTTCATAGCCCATCATCATGAAAATTCTTATTAATATCTATGGATGTAACTGAGCACTATCTGATCGAGGAGTACTCAAATGGCAGAATAAGTAAGGGAAAAGCTGCCAAGATGCTGGATATCAGTATTTATGAGATCAACGACCTGTTCGAAAAACATCGTGTTAAAGATAGTATTAGCTATGAGAACTTTATCAAAGGTATGGAAATTGCTGAGAAATACAGCAAGTATGGTCCTGATAAAGAGAAAAAGAAAGAATGATAATGTCAGTTTTAAGCGTGATGCATGACTCTATTATAAGTCAATGCAGGCAGAGGGAGATGTCAGATCTGATTCTCCAGTTCGTCCAATAGATCCTGTATCAAAGGCTTTACTTCCGGGATGCCTTCCTTTACGCTGAGCCAGACAACTTCAAGGTTTACACCAAAATATCCATGGATCAGCTTGTCCCGAATGCCTGCCAGATCTTTCCAGGGAATTGAAGGGTAATTTTGCCTTATATCCTCAGGGACTTTCTTTGCTGCTTCACCAATTATCTCCAGGGCCCGTATCACGGCGTATTGAGTCTTGATATCTTTTAGGAAATCCTCAAAAGTACAGCCATAGACAAAGTTCTCTGCTGCATCTCCGTAGTGTGATCTCCCCTTATATAGGACCAAAATAATTATTTTGAAAATAAGAAGGTAGGACATGCATTTAATGTATTTGAAACCACAGATAGAGGATTGGTTTTTATTTTTTCCGCCCCGCGCCCCCTCCCGGAGCACCGAGTGCACGAAGCGCTCGCATAAGACTCGACTGCGGCTTAAATGATGGTGAATAAGACACATTACCCTAACAACATCACAAAGTCTAATTTTGCAGTATTTTTCTGTGTCCAGTACCCACACGCATTGCAAACCTGTATATCCCTTGAATTATCCGTATGTATTCTGCCATCACAAGCAGGACATTTTCTTAGTAATCCCATTTTTTCCCTCACTGATGTTTTTTATTGATAAGAAAGGATGGTGACGAATCACCAATTCACCATCCTTATTTTGTAAGACCCTCCACAAGCCTTACAGTGAATCCACTCTTTAGATTGGGTCAATATTTCATTCACACTATACCCTGCTGGAACCCCCCCGGTTCCTTCTGCAAAGTATTTGAGTGGGACTTCACTCCCCCGCCCTATAATGAAATTTAGAGAATATAAACTTGATTGCTTAAAATATATGTTATGGCGTTCAATTATAACGTCATTGAAATTTCAAATGACAGCTTACTAATGATAGTTTACCATACCTAATACGATTTAGAATGCTTTTTTTCTTTTTAGGAGGGAGCGAGGATCCAAATATTTTGAAAAGAAACATTTCCAATTTGAATGAAGAATGAAGAATGAAGAATGAATTATGAACTATGAATTATGAATTGACTAGATGGCTTTTCAAAGTAAACTGTAACCAATATGTATATTAAAAATGCAATCATGTAAATGTATGGGTGGTAAAAAGTGTTAAAATGGATTAAAACATCGATTAAGTTATTTTTAGCAGCCAAAATATTGCGATGGCTAAAATTATTTATAGGAGCCAAAATATTGCTATTGCTAAGAAGAAAGTTGTGGAAATAAATACATACTTTCTTTTTATTTTGTAACTATTCAGCTTAGCTCATTTCAATCACACAGATATCTCCATCTACGATTAATTCTCTACTGCTGAAAGAAGTGAAATCCCATTGAATATTGCATCGATAGGTTCAATCACATATAGATTATTATGTAACTGTTCACTCAATGAATCAGAGAGATTAGTACTCAATTCACCACAGTAGATTCCCTTTAATCGTGGCACTTTTTTCATTCTTGTTTTGTTGAATACTCATTCATACAGCTATCAGCCATTGCATCAATGTACCCTCACCTCCATGCTAAATGTTCATTCGTCCCGTAACCGTGCCGAAGGCACAACTACGCCTGACAATAAGCACCAAGAAAACCTCCCATTGAGATTATTTTAAACCTCATTTATAGACTTTTATTTTTAGTGGACCATGTCTTAATTCTGTATATCTTCATAATATTGGAATTCATATGTCTCCAGGAATGCCCAGGGACTTGATGTAGACACGCCGATAAAAATAGATTTAAAATATGCTCAGCAGGATTTTGTGAAGTATGCCCGGGAAATATATGGTTGAGTTT